>JANLHB010000017.1 GCA_024654625.1 Patescibacteria group bacterium | reverse complement strand
CCAGCCATTTCGTCGCTACGCGACGGGGTTTTTTGTCTTCCCGCGCGCCTGCGGCGCGCGGCTCATCTGCGCTTTCAAAACGCGAAGTATCGTTTGGTGTCCTCGCTAGGAATCGAACCTAGATCTAGAGCTTAGAAGGCTCTCGTTCTATCCATTGAACTACGAGGACATAATACTAAGATACTATAAAGATGGATCTTCTATCTCCGGCTTCTTTATTAAGAGCTCGTTAAAACGCGCCTTTTTTTCATCTATATTTTTGATTATCTTATCAAACAATTCCTTTTTTAAAGCAAGCGACTTAACAGAAGCGATTTCAGTATTTGAACCATTTTTCAATTGCCAAATACCATAAAGACTTATCGTTATTACAATAAGCAATATAATCCAGAAAGACACTATAATAATACGCCAATCTCTGTCCGCATTAATATCTGCGCCATAATTATCCCTAGGATAAAAGTAACTTAATTTCTCTTTAAAATCAATATCTTTCATATATTATGATTAATTATAACTCAACAATCTTAATGAAAAATTCGCCTCCCAGATCACTCGGGAATTATCGCCAATCCCGACGACTCCTTTCTCTTGCAGTGAGATATTATCAAAAATGATCTGATACTTTATATTCTCAAGCAAGGTCAAATAATAAAATATATCAGAAAATGAACCTAGAGCTTTAAATTGAAAAACAGGTTTCTCTCCGGTATCATTTTTTGAAATATCAACGGACCGAAACTCCATATCAACACCTGATTCTTTCGCCAGAACCTCTATCTCTTCTATAAAACTCAGCACATCTTTTTGCTCTATAAAAACGGTGTTAAGCTTCTCTTCTAGTGGAGAAAAATTCAGAAGACTGGCCTTTAAAATCTTAGCTTCATTGCTTTCTTTCTCTTTTAAGCTAATCTCGCTTCTAGCGACTGAAATTTTCCCGTTCATCTGTTTTACTTTCATATTGATAAGCCACAAACATGCAAAAGCAAAAGTATTCACCGCAATAACTAAAACAATGGATAGAATTATTTTTTTATTTATATTGCTTAATTTCATAATTCAATAGTCATGGTAAATTTTATATCATTTTCTTTCAGCAAATTAGATAAAGGTGAACTGACAACGCCGAACGATTCATCGTCTTCCAGCTTTTTTCTAAAATCCACAAAATCAGAACGATTTTTACTCTCCCCGGTAATTATTATTTTATCATTTTTATCTTTTTCATATTTAAAATAATTTATCCTGATGCCGCTTGTTTTAAGCGCGATAATCTTTTCAATTAAAATACTTATATGTTTAATCTCTTCATTATTTTTTTCATACAAAGAAAATTTTTTGTTAAGGATATCAAGTTCGGCATAAATCTTATCCGCTTCAACAGAACTGTCTCCCTGCATTATAATATTAAACTGATTGGAGAGATCTCTCTCTTCAAAAAATAATGAGAAAAATATCGGCAGAGACAGCGCAAAAGTTATAGCAATAATGCTAAAAACAAGTATCCCCGCAACAATAAACAAACGGCTTAGATAATCCTTTTTATTTATAATCTTATCTCCGGTTGGCAATAAATTTATCATTTTTATATAACGCGCAACGCTAATCCTAAGGCGGTGGAATATATCAATGACTCTCTAAATGTTATACTTGGTATCTCCTCATCAAAAGAAAGAATATTAATCCACGGATTTGCTATCTCAACCGGAACTTTAAGCTCATACGAAAGAAACTCCGGCAATCCTATCAGATTTGAGTCGCCTCCTGATAAAATAATTTTATCAATCTTTTTTCTTTTTTCTCCATTCTCTTCCGCTCTATTAAGCCAAAAGACAAATATCCTATCAATCTCTTCTTTTATGGCTGAGACTACCGGCAGTATCGCATTATAAACTTTTTCATTTTCCTTAGTCTTAGCAAAACCTTTCTCTTTCTTTATATCTTCAGCCGTTTTCAAATCAACCGAAAGAATGGCGGAGATAGCCGTATCAATATCTTTGCCCGATACTTTTATTGTGGAACTGAACATAACATTATTACCGGTAGCAACTATGAAGCTTGTATGAGTTTTTCCAAAATCAATTATCATCTTGATTCCGCCATCATCTGTTTTAGAAGTCAGCGCTCTTGAGATAGCATGCGCTTCCATCTCAAAAGAAACAGGCTTAAATCCGGCATCAAAAAACACGTCCCGGTAATCACTGACCACTTTATCCGAAAAAGCGATTAAATTAACATCGTAGTGATCTTTATCTCTATTTATATCATAATCAAAAATTGCCTCGCTCGCCGAAAGGGGTATATTCTCTTCCAGCTGTATTTCAAGTGATTTTCTAATTTCGCTCTTTTTCATAATAGGAATAGTCATTTTTGAAATATAAGCTTTTTCTTCCGGCAAGATGACAGCGATATAATCATCATTAAGCTCCTTGCGAAAATCTTTCAAAAAACCGGTCAATCCTTCTTTCTTTTTTATATCGCCTGATTCTATCAGGCCGTCAGGGATAATCTTCTGGCCAAACTCTCTCAAGATAACATTGCCTTTATGTTTAGCAAGCATTACATATTTAATAGACTTATCAGAGATATCCAAGCCATAAATAGGAGGCTTAAGAAACCGAGGAGTGGGGAATATATTGAAAAATGTTTCCGATATCATCTCTCTTATATTTTACTTTTTTATATAGATTAATTCAATGCTCATTTATAAATTTATAAACAATGCTTAGGTTAAAACCAAAATTTTAAAATAAACAAGACAACTATGACAATAGAGACGAAAATAATTGAAAAAATGTTAAAGTAACGATAAATGGAGCTTGCGACTTTTTTGCCAAACACTTTCATAATAAAAGCGATTATAAAGAATCTTCCGCCTCTGCCGACTAAAGAAGCGGTGATGAAGGAAAAGATGGAAATATTAAAAAATCCGGCAGATATAGTTATAATTTTATAAGGGATAGGCGTAAAAGCCGCGACAAAAACAGTCCAAAATGCATTAGCCTCATACTTAAAAGCCAAACTCTGCATCACATCATTTAAGTCATAGAAATCAATAATAAACTTTCCTATGCTTGAAAAGAAGAGAAAACCTATAAGATACCCGGCTAACCCGCCCAAAAGAGACCCTGTCAATGTTACGAGGGCATAATACCACCATCGCCTTGCCCGTGTAACAAGAATAGCTATAAGCATAAAATCAGGAGGAATAGGAAAAAATGAACTTTCTGCGAAAGAAACTCCAAATAACGCGCGCGTCGCGTGCTCACTGTTAGCATAGCGCAGGATCCAAGCCTTCAGCCACTCTCTTAAATTATTCAACAACGAAAAAATCATTTTATATATTATAGCGCCGTCATTTATCTCAATTATCTTATCATTTTAAAGATTAGTCTCCAAGCATTTTTTTACGTTCAATATAACTCTTTAAAATTATAGCGGCGGCTTGTGCATCAATCGTCTTTTTCACATTCTTTTTTTCTATGCGCGCCCTTGTCGCCCTACGGCCCAAATTATCATCTTTAGACAAGAGTATCCTCGCTTCTCTTGTAGTAAAAAATTCATCTTCAAATTCAACTTTTATACCGGACTTCTCCTCAATGACCTTTTTGAACTTCAAAATATCTTCCATAATAGGATTAGGCTTTCCTTTAACATCAATAGACCTTCCTATTATAATCTTTGAAACATTATTTTTCTTGCATATACCTAAGACTACTTCTGCCGATTTATCAATACCTTTATTTATAATCACAGAGTCTGGAAAAGCAAAAGAAGCGCTTTCGTCTGAAAACGCTAATCCTATATTTTTCCTGCCATAGTCTATGCCTAATAAACGCATGTATATTTAAATCCGAAATACAAATATCGAATTCCAAAACAATATCTAAATTCAAAATTCTAATTTACTAAACTGTTTTGAATTTTTAATTTCTGTCATTTGAATTTGTTTCGTATTTCGATATTCGTGCTTCGAATTTGGCGAAGCTATGCTTTGCTTATTGGTTGAGATTCTATAATATAAAAATTATTCTTCTCAAGAGCCCACTCTATTTTCTGAGGAATTCTATCATAAATATCTTCTACTCTCTTGGCAAGATTTGCTAAAGAAAGAATCTGAGCATTTGAAAGCTTTTGCTTTGTCTGAAGTACAGAACCGACTTCAACTTCATTTGTAGTAGAACCCACCCTTGTTAACATCGTCTTTTGAGGGAAAATTGTCTTGCCTAATATTTTCCAATTATTCTTATCAACAATATAAGTATCTCTGGCAATCCCTTTCGTATTAACCTCTTCATTTAAGCCGAAACTTGCCTCTACCACTATCTGCTTCCTATCTTTAGTAATAGGATGAGAAGTAAAACAGACCCCTGATACTTCGGCGTCTATCATCTTCTGGATCAAAAGAACGACTAACGGTCTTTTCATATCTATATTTTTTTCCAAGCGATAAGCTATAGATGCCGGAGAGAAAGATGTTGCCCAAATTCTCTTAATGCTCTTTATCAGAATATCTCTGTTTACATTAAGCTGGCTTGGAAATTCTCTTGCCAGAGACAGGCTTGACACGCCATCTATTACAAATGACGGCCTGACTGCCACATACTCGGCTTTCAATTTTGAAAATTCATTTAATATTCTAGTTTCAAGCTCTTTAGGAAAATCTATGTTATTTATCAAATTTACTATTTCATTTGATGCTTGGAGTATTGAATTCATATCACTTAGAGAAACACCGCTTGCGTCCATTATGGTATTTATCCTTGCATAAAGGCCTGTCCCTTCCATAAACTGTTCAAAGATGGAAGCCATAATAAATCCTGGCGGCACCAAGACCTTTGCATTAAACATATCGCGCAAGAATAGCCCTTTAGACCCCACCATCCTTATGTCAATTTTGTTCATATCCGCTTGAACTTTTTCTTCATTTTTTTTGATATTTATATTAACTTCAGTCATATTAAACATTATACACTAATAATAAATTAAATCTTCATTTTTTCTGTGGATTAAATTATTTATATTTAATAGCTTCAAGCGGAGCAATCCTAGATGCTCTGATAGCCGGCCATATCCCTGTCGCAAATCCGATAACAGCAGAAAAAGTTATTATCACAAGCATAAATCCCGGAGGCATTTGGAAAATCTCTACCGACTGACTGCCTATCCTACTCGCAAGAATATTGAAAGCTAAATTAAAAAGTTTAGATGTTCCTATGCCTATTACCGAACCGCCAATACCTCCTAAAAATCCTATGATAACCGCGTCTGATATCACAATTTTCCATATATCAATATTTGACGCGCCTATCGCCTTCATAATTCCTATCTCTTGAGTTCTCTCCAAAAGCACAATTGTCATAATATTTAACATTCCAATAGCTGAAATAATAAGCGCAATAAATCCAAAAAAGCCTAAAACAGCCTGTATTCCGCGAAATATTTTCCTTGTTTCATCAACAGTATCCGAGATAGAAGATATTATATATCCTTTATTTATAAGATCTTCTTTGATAATATCCATGCTTTTTTCATCGCGAACTTTTACTTTCGCTTCAATATATCCGTCAATTTCAATATCTTTAAATTCCGTATCTAAGACATAAGAAAAAGCGGACTGATCATCGCTTATTATACCGCTGATAACCAAACTCTTTTTTTCTTTGTTAATATTTTGAATATCTTCTTCGCTTATTATACCGACCTCAACGCCTGAGACAGTAGTAGGACTCAGCTTAATCTTTTTCCCAATAGCTTCTCCTTCTTCAAAGCCCATAAGTATCGCTATCGCTGAAGAGATAACCACATTTCCTTCCTCTATCTTAAGAGGCGTCCCGTCTTGCGACATAAGACCGGCAAGAGAAAAATAATCAGAATCCACCATAAAAATAGAGGCGTCTATCTGAACACTGGCCATCTCCATATTCCCATTATATTCAACAAGGGGGCTTATCTTATCAACCTCTTTAAAACTTCTTATCTCCTCTATCCTGTCTTTAGATATAAGACTTTCTTCAGGCAATGTAACAACCAAGGAGAGCAAAGAATCCTCTGTAGTGATTCTCTGCAGGACAGTTTTTTGCAGGCCATATCCGAAACTTATAAGAAACATTATCACGCCGATACTGATACTTATACCCAAAATAGTAAGAATAGTCCTCATGCTTCCCGAGGTGAACATTCTACCTGAAAGAAGCGCGAGTGTCTTTAATTCAATCTTCTCTTTTCGAGAAGAATCCAAAGACAATCTTTCTGTAACGAGACTTTCATTTTCACCAACTTCGCCTATTTTAATTTCTCTTAATTTGTCTTGTTCGGAAAAAGAATTCAATCTGTCTTTATTGCGGGAAAATTTTTTACTGTAATAAATGTAAATTATATCTAAGAAAGTATTGATGAAAAATACGGCGTGCCAATACAGCTCTGTGAAAAAATATCTGAAATCTTTTTGCTTTCTAAAGAATCTGGAGATTAAGCCGTCCGAACCGGCTTCCTTTTGACCGGATATAAGATCCATAAACTCAACGAAAAACATCCCTCTTTCATCAGGTGGAACATCACTATGCTCTATCGGCAAACTGGAAAGAAAACCTTGTGAATCAGGTATTGATGCGAACTCAAAGACGTCGCCCCTTTTTGATATCTTGCCGGTTTCCGCCTGCGAGTTAAGCTGGTTGTTTATTTTGTTGTTGTGGTTCTGTTTTTTCACTGCTTTTTATTGTTTGTAATAAATTAAGGAAAATATTAATTTTCTCATTCAAAATGGTAGCGTCATCCTTTGGAAGATTTAATCCCTTTTCTTCTTCTGGAGCAGTAAGGAACTTACTCATATTATCTTCAGTCACAATATCTGAAACCCTAAACTCTATAATCTCTGCCAATCGCTCTCTCTGCATAGAATCAAGAGGGAAGTCCACCTCATGAGAGATAATATCCACGATATCATTGCGATCTATCTTATGGAAATATTTGAAGAACATCAGATTGTTCTCCATCCTCATCTTCTTTAGAAGCGACTCTATCTTCTTCACCCTGACGGGAGAGAAGCCTAAACCACCAACTCTGATAGGCGAACTGAAGAAATTCATAAGCTCATTCCACGAAATGATATCCATAAGAAATTGCACCAGCTTATGCTCAACTCTTTTTCCTAACACATCTTTCTCTTCTCCTTCAAGTATGAAGTCTACCAAAGAAGTGGCGAGCTTCTGAGTAATCTCAGACGTTTTATTTTTATCAATATCTCCGAATTTTTCTTTTGGAGTCATCTTATGCTTATTTATCTCTACTTTTGACAACGTCCCTCCCCATAAAAAGATGACCTTATCAGCAAACGGGAGATAATTCATATCATGAGTGACAAAGAGGATGGTCTTCTTTTGTTTGACGTTAAGGTCATGGAGTATAGTAAGCACATCATAAGCGGATTTAAAATCCAAGTTTCCCACAGGCTCATCGGCGATGATTATATCCGGTTCAGTGATAAGCGCTCGCGCAATCGCCACTCTCTGCTGTTGCCCGCCCGAAAGCGAAGACGGTAATTTATTTTTCTGAGGCAATACGCCGAGCACCTCAAGCTTAGCTTCGGCTTTTTCAAGAGTCTCTTTATTATTCTCTCCCCAGAAGAACAGAGGCAAGCAAACATTATACAAGACTTTTATAGTAGGGATAAGATTATAAGCCTGGAAGACCATCCCCATCTTCTTCTTCCTTATCTGAAGTACATCGTAATCAGAAGCGCTTGCGATATCAACGCCGGCGATAGTTATCTTCCCGTCTCTGATATTGTTGTCCAAGCCGGCAAGATGATACAAAAGAGTAGATTTGCCGCAACCGGAAGGTCCGAATATTATCACATACTCGCCTGGAAAGATTTCCACGCTGATATCCTTAAGTACATGAGTCTCTTTCGGTGTCCCTTCGTCAAAGACAACGTTTAAATGCTCTACTTTTATTATAGCTTCTTGCTGTTCTAACATAACTTTAAATATTATAACACAACGAAGTTAGCTTGCTAGCTTTACTAAATCCGAAATTCGAATATCGAAATCCGAGACAATATCTAAATTAAAAAATTCTAATTTACTAAACTGTTTTGAATTTTACATTTTGGTCATTTGAATTTGTTTCGTATTTCGGATTTCGTGCTTCGTATTTAACAAAGCTATGCTTTGCTAGCTTTGTTACCGGCTCTTTCCAAAATTAAATATATCTTCCACGTTCTTGATGATAAGCTGAGTGACGGATTCTGACTGCTTTGGTGTCAGTATCGCTGTCGGCTTTGATATGGACTCCTGCCCGGCGATATCCTCGCTTTCAACCTTAAGTCTGTAGACGCCGCCCGGTTTTAAGTTTGTAAGAGTGACGATATGCTTGGTAACGAATTCATCATGCTCTTTCACATTCGGTTCCGCCGGTTCATCAACGCCCTCCCAGTATACCACCTTACTCTTTGCTGGTTCATTTGTGGTCCAGGAGATAATAGTCTGCACTTTATTTAGTTTAGGATACACCGCCTGGTCAACTTTAATCTGCGACATTACAGGAGGGTCTTCATCAGCCCCTGTCTTCTTCCTTCCCAAGTCAAATGTAGCTATCTCGCCATCATCCGTCCTACTCTTTATCTCAAGGTCATATAGTGTATTCATATCAAGGTCTTCTAACATAATCCTATGAATAAGTGCTGGGTTTGGATCTCCCTTTGTCTTACTTTCAGAGATTATCTTTTCACCACCCTTAACAGGTGTATATGATACGGAGGCATCAGCCATATTGTTCGTCGTCCACTCCACCATAATGCTCGTCTCCGAGACGGCTGTATTATGAGCGATGATCTCAAGCGCTTCTTCCGTCGTTATAACCTTAAATTTATCGCTCTTTGTCTCCGCGCCCAGGCGATTCTTGGATCGTATCCTCATATAATATTCGGTATTAGTCTTGAGGTTAGCTATCTCTACCCTATGGTCTGTCACATATTCATCAAAGTTACCAGCCTGAAAATCAAATTTAGGGTCATTCTCGTCAAACCTGTCAGCTTCTACAAAATCTACAATTGAATTTGCTTCAACATCTGTCTTCCATTTTACGATTGCGGAGTTTGCGGTAGTTTCAACATCCGGCTCTTTTGAAAGAAGGATAGGCGGAGGGACAAAATCCTGAACCTCCTTAAGGAAGCTCTCTATGTCCTCTTCTTCTGAAGTATTACTGTTATTATTTTCACTCTTAATTGCTATTTTCTGAGAATATGTTTCCAAGAAAGTCCTAAACGTCTTTATAGAGTCCGAGATCGGACCCTTATCAGCTTCTTTAGCCAAAGCCTCTTCCACTAAAGCAACTCTTTTGTCTCCCTTGATACTGAAAGTATAATCATTACTCTCTCCCAAATTGCCGGATATATCGCGAGAAGAAACTTTAAAGTGATATGTCTCACCCGGTTCAAAATTTATAAGAGGAAGAACAACTCTATGTGAATAAACAGCATCTCTTCTTCTGCCGAAACCTAAAGATTCATAGTTAGTACTCTTGCCATACTCTACGAAACTGTCCGATTCTTCTGTCGTTTGCCAGCTTATTATTATCCCGTCCTCTGTCACCTGAGAAAGAACAGAGTCTATATCAGGGTTTGATCTGTCCCTCGGTGAACCGCTTGTGCTGATAGACACTACAGTCACCCTCTCTGACTCGCCGATTTGAGCTTCAAGAGTAGTGAAAGTGTTTTCCGTAGATGAGGCGCTGTTGCCTGAAGAGTCCACAGAAGCTACGCGGAAGTAGTAAGGGGTGGAGACAGCGATATCTGAGAGGGAGACTGTGTGATTTATATCCAAGTCTGTGGTCTTAGAGGATATAACACCATAAACGCCTGATGCAGTGCCATACTCTACTTGAGAAGTAGCTTTTTCATTTGTCACCCATTTTATATCAGCCGTCGTGTCGCCTACACTTACAGTTATAGAGCTTATATCCGGCGAGGAAGAATCAGAAGAAGTGGTAAATGTATAATACTCTTTGACACCGCTTAACACATTGTAGTCATAAGAAGTAGAATATGTGCCGGTATCTTCTGGGGTTGCCCTAAGGTATATATAATACCTCGTGCCGGATGAAAGTCCTGTCTGAGTTACAGACTGATTAGTAGTGCCATAGCCTGCCGTACAATTACCGGAATCTGCCGGTGGCTTGCTCGTGCCATAGAAGACACAAGTTTGCGCGCTAATATTCGTGCTAAACGCTATTGTCGCTGAATTATTAGAAACATCCGTGATTGATACATTTGAGATAGCCGGACCATTTAAAGTCGTAAATGTATATCCGCTTCCGGAATTATCGTCCGTTGCCGTCTCTCCTTGGGCATCTCGGGATTTAACATAATAATAATAAGTGGTATTTGCCGAAAGACCGGCCAACACCACCGAAGGGCTTATAGAATAAGTGTCTACAGTCTGACTTAAGTTATAACTCGTATTACCGGCAGAATAGTAAACTGTTGAAGTGGCGACTACGCTTGTTGCCCAAGATATAGTTACCGAGTCATTAGTGGCGCCGGATGATGCAACGCTTCCTGACGTGATAGTCACCGGCGCCAGTCCCGGCTCATTGCCATTTTGTACACCATCAGCTGTACCATATACAGAAGATGAGAGATAAGAAACATTGCCATCCGCGTCTTCTGTTGTTACTTTATAGTAATAAGTTCCTCCATAAGAAACCGTCTGGTCCGTGAAATAATTCTCAGATATCGTGGAGACGGACCCTACTTGAGAATAAGTTACATTATCTATTGACCTCAAAATATTATATTTAACGAAACCAGGAGACGGTGTCGTCGCCTGCTTCCAAGCTATAAACAACCTATAGTCGCTAGTGGCAATGTTGGATGTGTCTTGAATAGCCAAGGAGATTGGTGTCTCCGGAGTGACCGATGTGGTCGTGGCCGTAGTGTTACCAAAAGAGTCTCTGAAGACCGTGTAGGTGGTATCAGGGTCAGTAGCAAGAGAGATAGTGGTGGTAGATGATAATGAAGTCCATGAAGCATCTGAACCGCTCTGCTCGAGTCCCACCCTATACTGCAAGCTGGAATTGTCTGTGGCATCAAGAGCAACCGTTGCTGGTGTGGAGCTTGCTTTTATACTTGCCGGTACAGACCCCAAGACCGGATTCTTCACATCCAATGTAAAAACAGCCGAAGCCTGAGTAGCCGTGTTATTTAAGGCCTCGTTATCATTTATAGTAACTCTCACTTTTGCCTGCTCTGTATAAGTGCCGTTTATCTGCGCTTTCGCATTCCAGACTGCCGTATAAGCGGTATAAGTAGATTCATTCATCGCTACATTAGTGATGTCACCCGTCATATAAGTAGAAGTGGCAATACTCGTCCAGTTATTTCCATTGTCTGTAGAATATTCAAAAGAGGGAGTGACAAAGCCCGCATTAGCCGTACCCGAGGTAGTATCAATATCTCTCACCTTATACTGGACAGTTACCAGACCGGCGCCGGCATTCTGGCTTGCCGATACTCCGCTATTGCCGAAAGTCGCGTCAAAGTCCGGTGGCGCATTTACCACATATTGCAAAGTCACGTCAGATAAGGTAGGCGTAGCGCTACCGTCTGAAGTTGAAGTGAAAAACACTTTATACTGCACCCACTGGTCACCCGATCCATCCGTGTGAGTAGCATTTATGGTTTCTCCTCCGGCAGGATCGGTATAATAATCTCCCGTGCCGGTCGGCCCGAGCCAACTCGTCCAAGTGCCTGGCGAGCCTGAAGCATCCGGCGCGGTCCGTATCTGGAATTTAATATCCTGCGAACCGGAGACCCCGCCCTCGGTCCAAGAGATGGAGCCGACGGCATTAGACGGGTCAATTGTGTCATAAGCCGAGGATGTCAGGTCGGCTGAAGTCGTATATTGAAAATAATTAATAGTAATGTCGTCAAGTGTCGGCGTGTACGAGGCGGAGGCAGTGTTAAAATACGTCTTATAACGGAGGTACTGTGAACCATCTTGACCAGACCAGATATTTTGACCAACGGCAGTAGTATAGTAGGTGCTTGCAGTCCCATCCGGACCGTAATAATCCCATGTAACATTGTCGTTATTTGTTGCAAGTTGAAATTTAATTGAATCAGTGCCAGATGGTGGTGTAGCAAGCTTAACACTAATATCATCAACCCAAACATTCCCCGTGACATTACTAACTACTATTCTTGTATTGAAAGATCCTGATACTGTAAAATTACAACTAACATATTGCCACTCATTTAACGTTGCGGGGCTGGATGCGGTACATTCTCCCGCTTTGTCATTTAAATCCAAATAAACCGAAGCGCTGGAATCTTTATACACCCACCCGGACAAAGTATACGTAGCACTACTATCCTGCTTAACCGCTGCGGGGTTGGCGTATGCTGTTCTGGCAACCGTATATGTAGTAAATTTCATGGAATAACTTCCTGAATGAGCCCTGTCAGAAACCCTATCAGCTGTTGACTGTTCAGTCCAATTATCCGCATCAACGCCTGACCCTGACTCAAACCCGGGATTAACTACTGATTCAAACCCTGTCGGCAAAGTCACACCTGGGGTCAATGTTGTAAAATCCGCCGGCAAACCAAGGTCAATTATCTCCGAGGTGAATGTACCAGAGGAAAGATAAACATCATTATCTAAATCTACGAAGGTGGGTTTTGCGTAATCACCAACATCCGGAGCATTCCAAGCAGTTTTTGCGGTCCATGTAGGGCTTGAAACTGTGCCGGTATTCTCATAGGCATATGAAATTCCGGAGGCTTCACCAATTAATAAATCATAGTCGCCATCATTGTCCAAGTCGGCAAAGGCAGGCGAGGATCTACTTCCAACATCCGGAGCATTCCAAGCAGTTTTTGCGGTCCATGTAGGGCTTGAGACTGTGCCGGTATTCTCATAGGCATATGAAATTCCGGCTTCTTCACCAATTAATAAATCATAGTCGCCATCATTGTCCAAGTCGGCAAAGGCAGGATCAGGCAACGAGTTATCCCCAAGATTCGGAGCATTCCAAGCAGTTTTTGCGGTCCATGTAGGGCTTGAGACTGTGCCGGTATTCTCATAGGCATATGAAATTCCTCCTCCAGTGTAGACTCTGTCACCACTTAATAGATCGTAGTCTCCGTCATTGTCCAAGTCGGCAAAGGCAGGATTATAATAAGAAGCATTCCAAGCATTTTTTCCAATAAGAAGAAAGGTCTTAGCATCACCTACGTTCTCTGAAAATATAATACCGCCACATGCTACGCAACCATATGCCGCATCATAGTCGCCGTCATTGTCGATATCGACAAAGGCAGGATCCCAATATGGATTGCCGCCGAATCCGGATGGAGCATTCCAAACAGTTTTTGCGGTCCATGTAGGGCTTGAAACTGTGCCGGTATTCTCATAACCAAGTGTATAAGTATAATTACCATTCCCTATTATCAAATCGTAATCTCCCTGCCTGGTAGCCAACCCCACGCTTGTCCCAGAACCGGTGGTTGTAGCGTTTGAAAAAGTCCCATTACCAAACCCTCCGCCGGATGCTGCACCATCTGAACTCAATGTGCCGTCATCAGTAACAGCATAGACGATATTACTGATTGAAAGTTCTGTATTGGCGGTAATATTGGTAGAAGTGGCACTATATTCTGCCCAGCCAGTCTGATCAGAAGTGTGTGAAGCCGTGTTTGCAGTCAATGATGTCCAATCTGTCTGAAGCCAGTTGTAAGTCGCCGCTTCCACGTAAGCTGTCGGCCGACCGGCAATAGAGAGTATGATGGCGAAGATAAGAAGAAAAGCGACAAATGAAGAAAAGCTTGTTGATATGAAAAGTCTCGCTCTCTCCCTTACGCTCCTGTGAGCTGTATAATAATGATAACGCCCCTTGAAGCTCTCCGAGTCAAAGCGGATGAAGCCGTCGCCCGCCTCCTGTGGCCTCATATGCCCCGGCTTTTTAAAAATTATAAGCGCGACTTCAACTGTATCAAAAGCAATTAAGCAGAGCCCACGCTTCAGCTTTTTCCAAAGCGGTCTGATGAATCTCCCGCGCGCTTTATCTTCTACTATTTCTCCTCTTAAAACTTCTGTTTTTAATTTTAGCTTTTGATATAAGTTGAGTAACATATATGTTTATGTGTTTGTTATCCCCACTTGGACACGCCGTGTCCAAGTGGATTTATTTTTTGATTTATAATATTTAAATTATACCACACATTATCAACTTATTGTGCTATTCAATTATCCACACCCCCGCACCTCACTTGGACACGCCGTGTCCAAGTGGTTAAAAAACATTATCCATTATTCTATTAACAATTTTTCCATCTCTTTTTCTCTTTCTTTATTTTCTCTTATTATTGACAACGCCTCTTTTGCGAAATCTTTATACTCATCTCTATTCTTAAATTGATCTAAAATAATATCTTTCTTGCAAAAAGATTTTTTTGCATTTTTTGCTACATTGGTATTATTAATGATTTTATTATCAATATTCACCATTGTATTTTGTATATTCCCCATATACTCGCCCCAACTTGACCTCACCAACTTGGCGGCTTCGCCGCCAAGTTGGTGAACTTTATCATTTAAATTCACATAAACACTCGTGTGTAATAACTGCTCGTTTGAGTCTATGTGCACAGATTTAAATGGTCCTTGAAACAAAGATCCACTACGTTCATATTTTTTATTAAAATACCATGTATAACCACCTAATCTTTGCATAAATTTCTCTATCCCCTTATCAGAAACTTGCTCTAAAATAAAATGGTAATGATTAGGATTGAGACAATAACAAATAAAATTAACTAATTTCTCACCTTCGTTTAACTTGGCGGCCTCGCCGCCAAATAGTTTTCTAAATGAATTTTCATAGATACTACCTATCGGTTCACGTACATTAAACTCATTCATACTTTGAAAAAACCGACTAAGGTCTTCTTGATCAAGAAAAATTTGTCGTTTATCTACTCCACGATTAAAAATATGGTAATATTCACTATTTGCAAATTCAATTTTTCTTTTACCCATAATTTTATTATTATATCATTCAACTCACTTGGCGGCGAGGCCGCCAAGTTATAATCGTCAAATTAGATTAATGTGAGGATTTCTGTGCCAGTTTTTGTTACTAGGATAGTATGCTCAAAATGAGCGCTGCGGGAATGGTCTCGCGTCTTCCATGTAAAGCCGTCTGGTGAAACAGTAACGTCAAAATCACCTTCATTTACCATAGGTTCAAGCGCTAATATCATCCCCTCTCTCAAGACAAAGCCCTGATTTTTGTTGCCATAATTTGGAATCTCTGGAGCTTCATGAACGGCGTGCCCTACACCGTGGCCTACTAACTTGCGGACAATTGAAAATCCTTGCGATTCTATATACTTCTGCACAGCTTCGCCAATATCACCAACCGTTGCGCCGTCACGAATAACAGCGATACCCTTATTTAAAGATTCTTCTGTTGCGTTTATTAACTTCTTCGCCTTACTATCGATTTCACCAATACCAACAGTAATGGCCATATCGGTATATAGCCCCTTATATTTCAAACCAAAATCAAAGCCGACAATATCACCATCTTTAAAAATTTTACCAAAAGGAAGACCATGCACCACTTCATCATTTACCGACACGCAAAGCGCTGCAGGATAACCGCGCCCTGTCCCATCGGGCTTATAATTGAGAAAAGAGGGGATACTGTCATATTTTTTCGCTAAAGCGATAGCTAGCTTATTTAATTCCTCAGCCGATACTTCAACTTTTGCCTTACCGACGATCTCATGCAAAATAAAAGCGAGTCTTTTACCCCCTTCTCTTAATATCTGTATCTCTTCTTTTGTTTTAATCAGTGACATTAAAAATCTTTTCTATAATCTCTTTATGTATCCCTTCAACTGACTGCTCTCCGTTTACTTCTATCAGCTTATTTTTACTCTCGTTCTTAAAATACTCTATCACCGGCACAACATCCCTTTCATAATAAGCAAACCTCTCTTTTATACCCTCTTCATTATCATCAGCTCTTCCTCTTGCCATAAGACGATCCTTTGCGACATCAAAACCTATATCTAAAAATATAGGATAAACTTTTTCTATACCGTAAAATTCCATCGCCTCATCAATAAGCTCAGCTTCCATCAATTTGCGTGGCGAGCCGTCCATTATAAGATGCTTATTGTCTTCCATAGAGTTTACCAATACGGTACTCCATGCCCACACGGCAAGAAACCCAGGGTTTAACTTTCCTCCTTCTGTAACTTTTTTTGATAAACTCGCGGTATAACCGTCATTTTCCATAAGCTTGCGGAAATTCTCTCCGGCATAAGCAAAAATGACAGAACTTTCTCCATGCCTCTCCTCCAAAAATTTTTTTAATAAAGTTGACTGGGTCCCCTTACCGCTCCCAGACAAACCTATAAACATAAATCCTAATTTTTCCATCATTTGATTATACCTTGTATTTTAAATTATTGAAAACTTAAACGGCTCATCCGCCAGCTGGCGGATGAGCCGTTTAATTCGCCACGGCGAATGAATTATTCGTAATCTCTCATTGAGATTTGCGCTTCCACCTTCTTTACCAAATCAAGCACTACAGATACGACGATCAAAAGCGCTGTTCCGCCTATAGCAAAAGCGGCAATTCCCGTGACGCTCTTCATTATCATAGGAAGGACAGCGATAAATCCAAGAAACAAAGCGCCAACAAAAGTAATTCTGGTTAGAATCTTACTTATATGAAAAGCGGTAGGACGGCCAGGCCTTATGCCAGGCACAAAAGCTCCGCTCTTTTGCAAGTTTGTAGATATTGCATCAGGGTCAAAAGTAACAGCCGTGTAAAAATAAGTAAAAGCAAACACCAAGACAAAATAAAAAATGGACGAAACCCAGGGATTGGTCACAAAATAAAGCATTATGCTTGATATGGTCTGTATTATTTCGTTACCCATTTTACTTAAAGCACCGGCGATCATCTGCGGGAAGAGAAGAAGTGAAAGAGCAAAGATAATAGGTATAACTCCTGCCTGATTTACCCTAAGCGGTATATAAGTGGACACTCCTCCGTATATTTTATTTCCCCTGACTCGCTTGGCATAAGAAACCGGTATAGGACGCTCCGCTTCGGTCACTAAAACAACACCGGCTATGACAACAACAGAAGCGACGATTACCGCCAAGTAGACAGGCAATTGACTCGCATCAAAAGTGAACAAAAGCTGTCCTGCCAAAGATGGGATGCCCGCCACGATACCGGCAAAAATCAAGATTGAAACACCATTACCTATGCCATGCTCTGACACAAGCTCCCCAAGCCACATAAGCAGAACTGAACCAGCCGTAATTATAGCCACATTTACTAGCTGTCCAAAAAGTGTGATATCCATCAATACGCCCTGTCTTCCCAAAAGAGACAAAAGAGCAAATCCCTGAAGAATGGCAAGCGGGATAGTGGCAAGCCTTGAGTACTGATTGAATTTCTTTCTTCCGGCTTCACCTTCTTCATGATAAAGCTCTTTAAGCTTAGGGAAAATCATGGTAAGAAGCTGCATTATAATTGTCGCGGTAATATAAGGACCGACTCCAAGCATCATTATAGAAAGATTAGAAAGACCGCCTCCTGAAAAGACATTTAGAAGTCCGAAAAGCTGGTTGCCGGAGAAAAATTCCGCCAAACGCAACTTATCAACTCCTGGCACGGGGATAGACGCTCCGACTCTAAATAATACAAGAATAAAAAGAGTGAAAAGAATCTTATTCCTAAGATCCGGGTCGGAAATTACGATTTTAAATTTATTTATTAGATTACTTAACATAAATTAGCTGTTAGCTTCATTAGCTAATTACTGATGCTTCCGCCTGCTTTTTCTATCTTTTCTTTAGCGGACGCTGAAACACTGCATTTTAAAACTTCAATCTTTTTCTTTATATCACCTTTTCCTAAAATCTTTACAGCAGGAATTTTACCATTAATTCTCCTTATAAGCCCTAAAGAAAGAAGTTCTGCAGGTGTAACTTTCTTGCCTAGAGGAAGAACTGCTTCAATATCCGCCAAATTAACAATCTGCGGTTTTATTTCTATGGTCGGGGCGCTGTATCCTCTCTTCTTAGGAATCTTCTTAATAATGTCACGGAGTTCAGGTCTCATCTTTCTACCGGCGCGAGATTTCTGTCCTTTCATACCCTTGCCTGAGTAAGTGCCCCTCTTACCGCCACGACCAACACGCCGTTTACTCTTATTTGGTGTTTTAGTTTTTATTTCATTAAGTTGCATATTCTTTATTTATTTCTATCATTATAATTATCAAATTTACTTAATGCCTTAAGCGCCGCTTTTGCGTTATTAAGTTTATTTTTACTTCTGGAAAATATTTTAGCATTGGCATTTTTTACACCCGCTAAATCTAAAATAGTCCTAACGGAACTGCCGGCGACAAGCCCTCTTCCTTGTTGAGCAGGCTTTATCATTATACGAGAGCTTGCATATTTTGCTTCAACTTCGTGAGGAATTGAAGCATTTTTAGTTAAAGGAATTTTTATGATATTCTTTTTAGCAGCCCTAACAGCTTTATCTATAGCTGATGCAGTATCTACTGACTTGCCTAAACCTATAGCGACGCTGCCATTTCTATTACCTATGATAACCGCCACTCTAAAACTGAATCTTCTTCCACCGGAAACAACTCTGGTCGTCCTTGCGATATCAACCATTTTTTGATCATACTCGGATTTTACGCGAGCTGTAAATCTTTTTTCTTTTTTATTTCCTTTAATCATATTTTTATTATAGCTTATAGCTTCGTTAGCTTATAGCTTTTTAGCTTTCCTGGTAAGCTACAATCTATATTTAAAACTTCAAACCTCCATCGCGAGCGCCAAGAGCGACAGCCTTAACTCGCCCATGATACAGATAACCGCCTCTATCAAATACGACCGTCTTAATATTTTTTTTAATTGCCTCCTCGGCTAATTTCTTACCGGCCTCTTTTGCTCTATCTGTCTTATTTAATTTTGATTTTTTGGCTTCTTTGATATCACTCACGGAAATAATAGTTTTGCCAATAGAATCATCAATAAGCTGTAAAAAGAGATGCTTATTTGAACGGAAAACACATAGGCGCGGTTTTTCTCCGGTGCCTATAACCTTCGCTCTGACTCTTTTGTGGCGATTCAATCTTTTTATATTTTTTTCTTTTGTTTTATTCATTTCTATTTAATTATTACTGCAAATTACGCTCCGGCAGCCGCCTTTTTGCCTGTCTTTCTTCTTATATATTCACCCTCATATCTGATTCCCTTGCCTTTATAAGGCTCCGGTTTTTTCAAATTCTTTATCCTTGCCGTAAATGCGCCAACTTTTTCTTTATCAATGCCTGATACCGTTATATTATTTTTTTCTATAACGACTTTTATGTCATTAGGCACTTCCACTTTAACAGGATGAGAAAAACCTAAACTAAAAATTAAATCTTTACCCTGCAAATTAACTTTAAAACCCACTCCTTCAACAACAAGCTTCTTCTCATAATTATTCAAAACCCCATTCATCATATTCTTAATATGAGATGCGTAAGTACCCCAAAGGGCAGATAGAAAAGGATTGATCTCTTTTGGGGTCAAGGTTATATTATCCCCCTCAATAGAGATGACAATCTCATCTTTGAAATCACGCTTAATCTCCCCTAGGGGACCCTTAACAGTAAGGGTTTTACCCTCTTTTTTAACTTCTACTTTATTGGGAATTGATATTGGTCTTTTAGCTAAACGGCTCATAAATATTATATATTACCAAATTTTACAAAGCACTTCTCCTCCGACATTTTCTCTCTTGGCTTCATTGTCTGTTAAAATACCCTTAGGAGTTGAAATAATCATTGATCCATAACCCTGACGAACAGGTTTAATTTCATTTGCCGGAATATATACGCGTCTGGAAGGTTTTGAAATCCTTTCAATATCCGATATGCCGGGCTTATTTTTCTCTCCATACGACAATACAACTTCTATAAATTTTTTATTTTTCTTTCCTCTGCGATTTATTTCTTTTATAAAATTTTTCTTCAGCAATACTTTAGCAACCTCCATTTTAAATTTAGAATAAGGAATAACAACCGCATCCAAACCGGCAGTTTGAGCGTTCTTTATCCTTGTGAACATATCTGATAGCGGATCTATTACCATGATGATTTTCTTATACCCGGAATTTTGCCTTCATTGGCAAGTTCCCTAAAACAAATTCTACATAATCCGAAGTCTCTCATAAAAGCTCTTTTTCTTCCGCATCTAAAACACCTTCTCACTACCCGTGATTTGAATTTTGCCGGCTTCTCCGACCTCGCTATAACTGATTTCTTTGCCATACTATGATGAAAATATACTAAAAAGTCTTATTTTGCAAATTTATTGATTACTTCTTAAACGGCAAGCCTAATAATCTCAAAAGTTCTTCCGCTTCATCTTTTGTCTTAGCGCTTGTCACAATAGTGATACTAAGCCCGAAGCTTTTTGAAAGATCTTCATGTCCGGCTTCAGGGAAGATGAGGTGATCTTTAATCCCCATTGAAAAATTACCCATATCATCTATTCCGCTGATATTCAAACCTTTAAAATCACGCATTCTGGGAATAGTCACATTAATCAGCTTTTCAAGAAAGCTATTCATCTTTTCGCCTCGCAAAGTTACTGCGTAACCTATTACTGAACCTTCTCTTAATTTGAAAGTCGCAATAGATTTCTTTGCCGCTCTCGGGGACGGTTTCTGCCCCGTTATCTGAGCCAACCCCTTCTCAACTTCCTCTATCTTCTTCTTATCGTTTATAGAACCAGTTCCAACATTAACGACAACCTTAACAACCTTCGGTATAGCCATTTCATTTTTATAGCCGAATTTCTCTTTCATACGGGCAATCGCTGTTTTTTTATATTTTTCTTTTATTGTCTGCATTTTTTAATAAAATAAATGGCCCCTTGCCCAAAAGACAAGTTTAAAGGCCACAACAACATAATACTTATTTTCAAAAATTTTGCAATCCTAAAGCTCCGCACCGCACTTTTTACAGACGCGAACCTTTTTTCCTTTTGCTTCGATTTTCTTTGCTATTCTTGTGTTTTTTGAACAAGCAGAACAGACTATCACAGCATTTGAAGCCGAAATAGGACTTGCAATTTGTATAATCTGCCCCTTTTCTCCGGATTTCTTTGGCTTAAGATGCTTCTTCTTCATATTGATTCCCTCCACAACAATCTTCTCTTCCGCCAAAAAAATCTTGGTAATCTTGCCGGACTTACCTTTATCTTTACCGCTCGTTATTGATACATTGTCATTTTTCTTGAAATCCATATTTATTTAATTCTTAATTTTTATTAACTTTCATTTCTAAAAAATTAAAAGTTGACTCCCTGCAAATCCCCCTATTGCCCGCGAGCTAAGGGAGCCAGCTTTTAATTTTTTTTGAAAAACGTATTTTTTGCTATTAAACAACCTCCGGTGCCAAAGATATGACTTTCGTATAACCTCTCTCTGCAATCTCTCTAGGTATCGGCCCAAAAATTCTGCCCCCTTTAGGCTCTTTTTTGCCTTTCTCAATAATAACAACGGCATTATCGTCAAAACGAATATAAGAACCGTCTTTTCTCCTAAATGCTTTTTTCTGGCGGACAATGATAGCTCTTAACACATCTTTTTTCTTTACCACCTTTCTTGGCTCAGCTGATTTCACAGATACAACAACCTCATCGCCGATACAAGCATAGCGTCTTTTACTTCCGCCCAAAACTTTAATAACCTGAACGACTTTAGCGCCAGTATTGTCTGCAACATTTAACATTGTCTGTATCTGAATCATAATTATAAGAAAAATTTTAGAGCTTATTTTCTTAAAGGACAGTCTTAAGGAAAATCCTACAGAAAATAACTCTCAAATTTTTCTGCTATTCTTTTTTTAAAACCACCTCATCCTTACCCACTACGGTAAAAGTCTTATCTTTTGAAATAGGCCTGCATTCTCTGATAACAACCTTATCGCCTTCTTTATACTGATTTTTCTCATCATGCGCCTTATATTTCTTATTTCTTTTTATAAACTTGCCGTATTTTGGATTTTGAATGAAATTTACAACTTCAACAGTCACAGTTTTATCCTGCTTATCTGAAACAACCACGCCGCTTAATATCTTGCTTCGGCTTTGGACAGGATTATCGGCTAAATTTTTATCTTTATTTGTCATCTCTTATTTAAAATTACCTGTTAATCACTTTTGTTTTTACTGAAATTTTAGCGCCTGCTTTTCTCAATGCTTCTTTTGCATCAGCATCTGACACTCCGTCTATTTCAAAAATGACTGTCCCCGGCTTTACCTCTGCCACATAACCAGAAGGATCGCCCTTGCCTTTACCCATGCCGACTTCAGCAGGTTTCGCAGTATAAGGCCTGTCAGGGAATATCCTAATCCATATCCTGCCGGTCTTGCCGATTGACCTACTGGCGACTTTTCTTGCCGCTTCAATCTGATTTGAAGTTATTCTTCCAACCTTATCAGCCTTCAAGCCGAAAGAGCCGAAAGCAACAGTTGTGCCTCTTGTGGCGACTCTGGCTTTTTTAGGATTACTCCTTTTTGTCTGCCATTTTCTAAATTTTACCTTTTTGGGGAATAACATATTTTTTATCAGCTTATAGCTTCATTAGCTTATAGCTTTTTAGCTTTTCTAGCAAGCTAAAAAGCTATTCAAAGCGCTCACCTCTATAAATCCAAACCTTTATTCCAATATCTCCATAAGACATATGAGCCTTATCTCTCGCAAAATCAATATCAGCCCTAAGTGTCTGAAGCGGAATCCTGCCCTTCTTAAGCCATTCTGTCCTGGACATTTCAGCTCCATCAAGTCTTCCCGCAAGCATTATTTTGACCCCTTCAACATCTTTATTTGAAGAAACTTTTTCTATAGTCTGTTTCAAAAGTCTTCTGAAAGACATTCTTTTCTCAAGTCCTTCTATCATCATCTGCGCCACAATAGCGGCCTTTGACTCAGGCGATGACACCTCTTCAACTGTTAATTTAAGCTCTCCTGACCCATCAGACTTGAACTTATGAAGCATTTTGGAAATATCTTTCTTGAGCTTATCTATCCCTTCTCCTTTTCTCCCTATAACAATCCCTGGTCTTGATGTTTTTATTATTATATGAAAAATATTAGGCTCTCTTTCTATTTCTATGCTCTCAACATACATACCGCGCATCTTTTTCTCAAGCCATTCTCTTATGAGAACATCTTCTTTCAAGAATTTTGTGTATTTTTTCGTGTTGAACCAGCGCGATTTCCAACCGCGTATGATTCCTAATCTAAATGAATATGGATGTACTGAATGGCTCATAAAATACTTAAATTCGAAATTCGAAATTCGAAATTCGAGACAACTTATAATTTTTAAATTCTAATTTTCTAAACATTTTTTTATTTTATTAATTTGGATTTTGACATTGTTTCGGATTTCGCGCTTCGTGCTTTGGATTTTTTTTCTTGTTCTTGAAGAACAAGAGTGATATGGCTTGTTCTCTTTTTTATAAGAGCGGCTCGCCCTCGCGCCCTTGGCATATACCTCTTTAGCGCAGGCCCTTCATCTACCTTTATATCTTTAACATATAAATAATCTTTATCAAGCTTAAAATTATTTGAAGCATTAGCGACAGCAGAATTGACAAGCTTCATTATAAGCAAAGCTGAACGCTTCTTTGAAAAAGTAAGCTGAGATACCGCCTTCATTACAGGAAGGCCTTTTATCAATTCGGAAACAAGCCTTACTTTCCTTGGCGCTATTCTCAAATTATTTAATTGTGCTTTTACATCTTTCATATTAAAAATTAATCTCTGCTAAAAATCAAAACTTGATTTCCGAAAACTGTCCCTTGTCGTTTGGCTCTTGCAGGAAATTACAGTTTTGATTTTTCGCAGAAACTCTTAAATTTTATTATCTCATATTATTTTTTAACATTATCAGCAGGAGCTTTAGCGGCCTTAGCAGATGCTATCTCAGCTTCTTTCTTCTTTTGCTCCAGCTCTTTCTGCATCTTTCCTCCGTGCCTTATGAATTTCCTGGTCAAACTAAACTCGCCAAGCCTATGTCCCACCATTTCTTCCGTAACTCTCACTTCTATAAACTCTCTTCCATTATGAACGCCAAAAACAAAACCTACCATTTCCGGAGAAATCTGAGACCTTCTTGACCACGTCTTAACAATCCCCGTATTATCCGGTTTCTTTCCTTGAATCTTCTTTAAGAGTCTCGGCTCAATAAATGGTCCTTTTTTAATTGATCTTGCCATACTTATTTTTTCTTACTTTTTCTCCTGTTAACAATAAAAACATTTGAATATTTCTTTGATTTTCTCGTCTTTACTCCACGAGTACCCTTACCCCATCTGTTTTTAGGCCTTTTGGTTCCTTGCGGTTGTCTTCCTTCGCCTCCTCCGTACGGATGATCAACAGGGTTCATCGCACTTCCTCTTACTTTAGGACGCTTACCAAGCCACCTGTTTCGCCCAGCTTTGCCTTTATTTGCAAGCCTGTATTCCTCGTTTGAAACAGCCCCGATAGAAGCCCAAGAACCGCCTAAAACTTTCCTAATTTCGCTTGAAGGCATTTTCAAATGAACAAACCCTCCTTCACTTGCAATCACCTCAGCATAATTACCGGCACTTCTGGCAATCTTTGCTCCACCATTGGGCTTCATTTCCACATTATAAACAAAAGTCCCAACCGGAATCTTATTTAAAGGCAAACGATTACCGATAGAAAGTTCCGACTTCTCTGAAGTTATAATTTTAGCGCCAGGTTTTATGCCGTTCGGCAAAAGAACATACCTTCTTTCTCCGTCATCATACAAGACAAGACCTATAAACCCTGATCTGTTAGGGTCATACTCAATAGTCTCAATTTTAGCCGGAATGTCAAATTTATTATATTTAAAATCAATCTGCCTATAAAGACGCTTTACTCCGCCGCCCTTTTGGCCAGAAGTAATTCTCCCGCTAGAATTTCTGCCTACGCTCCTTTTAAAACCGCCTGTTAGGCTCTTTTTAGGATTCCTTGCAGTCAAAACTCCACTGTATGATACGGTGGACATATTTCGTCTTGATGGAGTTGTAGGCTTATATTTTTTCATAGTAATTACTCAGGAAGTTTATCTCCTGCTTTTAAATAAACAATCGCCTTTTTAAATCCTGGTCTTTTGCTTGGCCTTCCGCGATAAGAAACCTTTTTATATGGAGAATTAACAATATTAATCTTTACAGGGCTTACTCCGTATAGTTTCTTTATCTCATTTTTTACTATTATTTTATTTGAATTAGGGTCAATCTTAAAAGAATAAGCTCCATTTATAGCCAAATCGGTTGTTTTTTCAGTAACTAATTTTATAAACATCTTGCTATTGTCAACAGGCATTTTAACATTCTTTTCACTTTTTACTGCTTCATCTTTCTTTACTGCCGGCTTTTTAGTATTTTTTATGGTAGATTTAACAACCGCCTCTTTCTTAGGCTTTTTTTCTTCTCCTTTTTTAAACATTTCCAAAATTGCCATAATAAAAACAAAGACCTACCTACCGGCAGGCAGACCTACCTACCGGCAGGCAGGCTTATCTACCTTCGGGCAGACTATAAGGTCTAGAAAACATATTATCAAATTGAGCTTATTTGTCAACAAGCAAACTCTTAAATTCAAAAGTTGCTTAACAATTAAATACCGATGGCGACCAATATGATTTCAAAAAATAAACTAAACTTTTATGCGAGATTCTAAAACGCCAATAGAATCTTTAGTATTAAGCATTATCAAATATTTAGAAGATAAAATATCCAATATATTTAGATTCTTAACTTCTCCGACGCCAATACCGGAAATATTTCTAAAACTTAACGATGTATTAATATCTTTAGCAGGCATAGCAACAAGAGCGGCGTTTTTCTTTTTTACGATCAATTTTTCAAAACCTTTGATTTTAGATAAAGATTTCAATATACCAACAGCTTCTTTTGTCTTAGTCTTATCCAAATTTACTTTATCCAAAAATAAAATTTCATTATCGTTGAGTTTTCTAGAGAGAGCCACGAATAAGGCTTTCTGCTTCATCTTTTTATTTATCTTCTTAGTGTAATTCTTCTCGCTCAAAGGACCATGAGTTACGCCTCCGCCTTTCCAAATAGGAGACCTGGAAGAACCATGGCGAGCTCTGCCTGTTCCTTTCTGCCTCCAAGGCTTCTTTCCTCCTCCGGAAACTTCGCCTCGGCCTTTGGCATGCGCGATAGGAGCTCTTTTGTTTGACTGCATAGAAACAACAACCTGGTGAATCAAATCATCATTCCACGCCAAACCAAAGATATTTTTAGGAATTTTTATCTTTCCAGATTCTTCTCCTTTTTGATTATATATTTTTGTCTCCATAAAATTCTAATAGTCAGCGGTTATCCCCTAATCTCCAACAATGTCCCCTTTCTTCCCGGTATTGCGCCAGATACAAGCATCTCGTTATTCTCTTTATCTATTTTTAAAACCTTAAGATTTTTAACGGTAATCCTGTCCGATCCCATTCTTCCAGCCATTCTTTTTCCTTTGAAAACTCTCTGTACCCCACCAGCGCCAATTGACCCCGGCTCTCTCTCAGAATGTTTCTGGCCATGCGTCCTCGGTCCGCCATGAAAACCGTGCCTTTTAACAACACCCTGAAATCCTTTTCCTTTAGAAATACCGCTTACTTGTATTTTATCTCCTTCTTCAAACATAGAAACATCAATAATATCTCCTATTTTTATATCAGAATTCTCTTTTTTAAGCCTTAATTCTTTTAAATATTTAAAACCAACTTTATCAGGTGACAACTCGGCCAATTTCGCTTGAGGTTTTTTAACAATATTCTTTTTACCATAACCAAACTGAATAGCATTATATTTATCTTTTTCTTTGGTTTTTACTTGCGTAGCAATAATAGGCCCAGTGCTAATCAAAGTAGCCGGATAAGCCTTTCCGTCCTTATCAAGATATTGCGCCATATTCTGTTTTAAACCAAGAATAAATTTCATCCTGTTAAAATTATATTTATATATTACTAATATTTATGCGCTATGGGTTGACTCTTCTCATGTATCCGCCCAAGGCGGATTTAAGAAAATATACTCCTTTCACTCGTTATTTTCTATAACATTTTCACCTCTATATCAACGCCTGCAGGCAGATTAAGATTTGTCAGGGCTTCAATAATTTTTGGAGAAGGAGACACTATATCAATTAATCTTTTATGAACTCTCATCTCAAATTGCTCTCTTGCATTCTTATACACAAAAGAAGCCCTGTTTACAGTATATTTTTTTATCTCTGTAGGAAGAGGTATTGGGCCTAATATATTAGCATCATATCGCAAAGCAATATCCACTATCTGCTTTACGCTTGAATCAAGAATCTTGCTTTCATAAGCCCTAACTCTAATACGAAGCTTATTAGCCTCTTCTGTCTTAGATTCTTTTTTCTTATTTTCTTTTTTTGTTTTAACTGCAGTCATAATTATTTTTTTAATTAAACGCCCGTCATAAATCTGCCGGGCGTTTAATTAAAATTGGCCTTAAGCTATTATCTTAGTTACAACTCCGGCGCCAACAGTCTTTCCACCCTCACGAATAGCGAATCTTTGCTTTTCTTCCAAGGCTACAGGTGAAACAAGTTTAACTTTAAATGTGATCGTATCGCCCGGCATAACCATCTCAGTTCCCTCAGGCAAGGCCACATCTCCGGTAACATCCGTTGTCCTTATGTAGAACTGCGGTTTGTAACCTGTGAAAAATGGCGTATGTCGTCCGCCTTCATCTTTAGTCAAGATATACACTTCAGCTTCAAAATCCGTATGAGGAGTGACTGACCCTGGTTTTACCAAGACTTGCCCTCTTTCAATCTCTTCTTTCTTCAATCCTCTTATTAAGATACCGGCATTGTCTCCAGCCATACCCTCATCAAGAGATTTATTAAACATTTCAATACCTGTTACAGTTGTTTTCCTTGTGTCGCCAAGACCGACAATCTCAACTTCTTCTCCAACCTTAACTTTTCCTCTCTCAATTCTTCCGGTAACAACAGTTCCTCTTCCTTCAATTGAGAAGATGTCTTCAACAGGCATAAGGAAAGGCTGATCAATAGCTCTTACTGGCTCAGGTATATATTCATCAAGTTGCTTAGCAAGCTCCAAGACAGGCTTTGCCCATTCATCGTCAGCCGATGTCGCTTCAAGGGCTTTAAGACCTGACCCTCTGATGATAGGAGTAGTATCTCCCGGATACTCGTATTTGTTTAGAAGTTCTCTAATCTCAGCTTCCACCAAGTCAATCATTTCAGGGTCATCAACCATATCAACTTTATTCAAGAAAACGATAATTGAAGGCACTCCAACCTGACGCGCAAGCAAAATATGCTCTCTTGTCTGAGGCATGGCTCCGTCCGTAGCGGCAACTACAAGTATTGCGCCATCCATCTGAGCGGCTCCGGTAATCATATTTTTAATATAATCAGCGTGCCCTGGAGCATCAATGTGCGCATAATGCCTTTTTGGTGTCTCATATTCACTGTGATGCAAAGCAATGGTAATACCTCTTGCTTTCTCCTCTGGAGCTTTATCAATCTCGTCAACCTTCTCCAATTTTACTTTATTTCCAGCCAAATTAAGCACGTTCAAAATAGCGGCTGTTAAAGTAGTTTTACCGTGATCAACGTGGCCGATAGTGCCAACGTTTAGATGCGGCTTTGTTCTCTCAAATTTCTCTGCCATATTAGCTAAATTAGTTTTTAGGCCTGTTAGGCCGGGGGATTAGCGCTTAATTGACCACAAACGCTCATCTCTAATTACCCGTTTATAATTAATAATTTTAATACTTAAAATAAAAAACTACGCAAGAATGCGATTAATATATTCTACTCAAATTGAAAATTATGTCAAATTTCTGTACTCGTCCACCAGCTCATTTCACACAAAGGACAATCCTTTGTGTACTTATCAATATATCCAATGTCGGACAATGTCAGACGTCCGACGTCTGACATTAGGTATTATTATTTATCCAGTGTCACCTTTGAAGGTTAACTAAAAAGTCTTTGGTTAAAACTAAACGGCTCAATCTTCCGCGGAGGATTGAGCCGTTTAGTTGTCCAAGGGGAGTCCTTGGATGATTTGGTTATTTACTTTTCGCCTGCTTTTTCAAGCATTTCAAAGACTTTTTCGTTTCGCAACACCCCAAAAGCATAATCCCTGACACGCTCTCTCTCTATCTCTTGCCCGTGTGCTTGGTAATGCGCTACTATTTTATCAACCTCTGCCTCTAGCTCTTCGTCAGACACATTTACATTCTCTTTTATGGCAATTTCTCTTAAGATAAGCCCGAAAGATGACCTCTTTCTAGCATCTTCATTCCATCCATTTAATACCTCTTCTTCTGTCTTCTTAAGATGACCAAGGTAATCTTCCCATTTCAAACCCATTTGATCCACGCTCGCTTTCATCTCAGCGAGCATTTTGCCCTTTTCTGACTCAATAAGTATATCAGGAACCTCTAATTTTGATTTCTCTATGATTTTTTCTATCGTTTCAATCCTCTTCTTCTCCTTATTCTTCATCTCCTTATCAATCTTTATATTTTGAGCTATTTTTTCTCTAAAATCAGCTACGTTCTTGAAATCACCTAGTGTTTTTACAAAATCATCTGTAAATTCAGGCAATACAGGTTCACTTGGCCTTTCTTTCCCCTCTTCGCCTTCGCCAATTGACGAATGAGAACCCGCATCTTCAGTTTTCGTTACTTTCGCCCTTGATTTTCTTATGTTTTCTATCACATCATCAACTTCTTTGTCTCCCACTTTAATCTCTTCTTTCACAGACATCACTTTCTCCGCAATTGGCCTCCAACCAGCAAGCTCTATCTCAGGCAATACAATCGTTTTTATTTTAAATCCTAAGGGATTATCTTTGGCGATTTTTGTAATAGTAATCTCCGGCCGACCGATAGCTTCTATCTTATTATTTTTTATTATCTCCGGATAAGCTTTACTCAAAGCTCTTTCTGCCATATGTTCCAAAAAGACGGGTTCACCTATCTTTTCTATCAAAACTTTCTCTGGTATATTTCCCGGTCTGAAACCGTCAATTTTAATACTCTTGCCAAGTTCTGAAACAGTATACTTCCTTTCCGCCTCAAAATCCAAAGCGGGGATCTCTCCATCTATCTCTACAACTGAGCCTGGCAGTTTTTTAATTTCAATTTTTATATCCATAGATTTTACAGTCTAACAAAAAATTATTATTTTGCAAACAACCCCGTCGCTTACGAGCGACGGGGTTGTTTCATAGCTAATCAAATAAAATTAAAGACTTTGAAGCTCAGTGTCAATTGCCTGAAATTCTTTATCTAAGTCGCCTAAATCTATACTATCAATAGCCTTATTTATGCTAGCGGTAGTATCATCTTTATTCAAGTTAACTTCAATCTGTTCCGTTGTTATAGGCTCTGGTTCCGATTTTTGGGGTTTAACATAATTTAAGTACCAATAAATCAATCCACCTGCGATAATTATTACCAAAATCGGTATTATAATATTTTTTTTCATCATAATATTTTTAAATTATTATTAATTATTTGAAGAATTATCAGAAGTTGTCGCGTTATTATCATCTTGACTGTCGTCTTCTTCCACTTCATATTCGTCAACCTTAGGGATATGAGCCAAACCTACAGCGGCTTCCCTTATTGCAGTATGCGCATTTTTTACTGCCTCCTTAACAATTTCAAGATCGCCATGAAGCAACTTGCGCGTTTCTGACACATCAAATTTTAGCTTATCTTCCGTTGTAATATCAATTGAATAAACCTTTCCCGCCTGTTCTGCAACACTGACCCTCGCAGAATCTATCGCCGTTTCTGCATTAACAATAAGCACTCTTACGCTTGAAACATCAAGCCCATGAGCCTCTGCCTTATCGGCACGAGAGCTAATACCCTTTAGAACATCTTCCATTTTATCCAAGACATTTGAAAAGTGTTCTATCATTCTTTCATTTAATTTCTTTATCTGTCCATCAATTTTCTCAATCGCATTTTTCTTTCGTTCGTCTTTTATATTCAGAAGACGAGCTTTTAATTCCTCTCTTTTTTGCTCAATCTCTTTTTTAGCTTCTTCCCTTTTGTTTTCAATCTCTTTTTTATACTCTTCTCTCTTTCTTTCAATTTCATTCTTCAACTCTTCTCTCTTCCCTTCAAACATTCTAATCTCCTCTTTATTTAATTTCCTTATCTGTACGGCCACCTCCTTCAAACCTCCGGCCTTATTATTGGCATTAATACGTAGATTATCCTTCCCATCAATTTCTCCATTAATACTACGAGCTTCAATACGCGCTTTTTCAATCTCTCTCTTTTTTTCTAATATATTTTGCTGAGTTTCAATTTGTCTTTTTTCAAGCTCTTTTTTAAGCTCCGCTCTCTTCTCTTCAAGCTCTCTGATGCTCTCAGAAGTGATATTTTGGCTGCCGTCTATCGTCTTCACAGCATTCACTTCAGCCGAGAGAGTAGCCGATGACGGAGACAACTCGGCCTTTACTATAAAAGCAAACGAAAATAAAGATAAAACTAAAAATATCTTCGCTAACTTACTAAAAATCTTATTATCCATATACTATTTTATTGATTAATAACTTATAATATTTTGCTATTTAAAAAAAAATAATTAACATATTCATTATAAGAGGTCTTAATAATTATTAAAATTAAGAATGTGGATAACTTAAGATTGTATTATCTTTTTATTATTAGATTTTTGAAAATTCATTTATTTATTAAGAATCCTAGTGAAAAAATTCGTTCCACAATCGCTCCGATATTCAGAACTGGCTAATTCTGGACCGATATAAGCATAAAGAACAATAGTCCCCGCAGGGCATTTTGCCCCCATGTCCCATGTAATCGGATTATAAAAAGCATAATAACGATCACCCGCTACGCAAGATGGGCCATTCGTATTCAAAGGATCAATGGGTGCTTTTATATAAGGTCCTAACTTTGCCGGACCATCAAATCCACTGCCCCAAGCCCCGGAACAAGTATCGTGCCCTCCAAGAGGATAATCTCCGTTATCATCAAAATAAAGCTCCAATGCCTTTTGGATTTCATTCATATCTGTTTCTCTCCTTATATCCCTTGCCCTCATCCTAGCGTTACTTAAAGCGACTGTCGCTATAGTGGCAAAAAGACCGATTATTGCAATAACCACTAATAATTCAAGTAATGTAAAACCATTATCCCCCAGAGGAAATCCTATCCGTAAATTTTTATCTTCATTTTTTTCTATTTTATTAATGCCGAGCATTATAATAGTATAATAACTTTATTAAGAAGGATATTTTTCTTTATAGAGATTAAACGAATGCTCTATGGCTTCAAGAGCCTTTTCTCTTCCTTCCCATTTTTCCACTAAGACTTCTTTCTTCTGAAGATCTTTATAAACTTTAAAGAAATGCTTTATTTCTTCCAAAATATGAGGCTCAAGGTCAGAAATATCTTTAATATTATTAAATCTCGGGTCTCTCGCCGGCACAGAAAGAATTTTTGCGTCGCCTTCTCCATCATCTTTCATATCAAGAATTCCGATAGGACGCGCATCCACCAAGCACCCTGGCACAAAAGGCTCGTGAGATATCACAAGTACATCCAGAGGATCGCCGTCATCCCACAAAGTTTTCGGCACGAAGCCGTAATTTGCCGGATAATGCATAGGAGAATATAGCACCCTGTCAACTTTAATAAGCCCTGAATCTTTATCAAGTTCGTATTTTATACGCGAAAGTTTAGGTATCTCAATGACTACATTAAGTTTTTCCTTTTCGCCTGGTTTTAGATCATGCCAAAGATTCATACGCTTTGCTTAATTTTCAATCTCCAATCTCCAGTTTTCAATATTTGGAAATTGGATCATTGAGAATTTATTGTAAATTGATTATTGATAATTGGTAATTTATTACTCTTATTTTTCTTCTTTTAATTCTTCCTCGATCTCAACTTCTCCGTCTTCATCCACTTTAGCCACAGACTCTCCGCTCCTTGAATGAATGTCAAGCTTCCATCCGGTCAACTTCGCCGCAAGGCGAACATTCTGACCACTCTTCCCTATGGCAAGCGAAAGTTGGTCCTCATCAACTATGACCTTAGCCTCTTTCTTCCCTTCTTTTATTTCTACATCAATGATTTTAGCGGGGGAAAGTGAATTAGCGATGAAGACTTCAGGTTCAGCCGACCATTCTATTATATCTATCTTCTCACCGCCTAGTTCTGAGATGACAGCCTCAACCCTTACCCCTCTTTGGCCTACACATGAGCCGACAGGGTCAATTCCTTCTTGATTTGCAGTAACGGCAATCTTGGAGCGAGAACCGGCTTCTCTGGCAATATTTTTCACTTCAACCAAACCGGAAGCAATTTCCGGAACCTCTATCTCAAAAAGTTTATAAACAAAACGAGGATGTGACCTTGAAAGATAAATATTGATTCCCCTAGGCGCCTTTTCTACCAAGTAGAGCAATGCTTTAATCCTTTCTCCAATCCTGTATCTTTCGCCTTTTATCTGTTCATCGCGAGTGATGATACCGGTCGTGCGTCCAAAATCAACAAAAACATTGTTATTCTCAATACGCTGTACAATACCGCTTACTATCTCATCTTGCTTATCATCAAATTCTTTAAGAATTGATTCTCTTTCTGCCTCGCGTATGCGCTGGATGATAACTTGCTTGGCTGTTTGCGCGGCGATTCTCCCGTAATCATCCTTATTCTCAAGAGAGAAAATTAGTTCCTCGCCCGGCTCAACATTCTTCTTAATCTTCCTTGCTTCTTCTATCATTATATGATGTTCAGGATTAAAATTAACCTTAGTTTCTTCACCCCCTTCTGGAGTAGCTTCATCTAACGTTTCCGTCTTACTAGAAAACTTGGAGACAGAGTCTCCAAGTGAAATTGGAGACTCTGTCTCCAAGTGAACTTCGTTTTCAGGCTTCAACATAGACTCATCAACCACTATTTTAACTTGAGAAAATTCTGTCTTCCCGCTATTCAAGTCAAAAGTAGCGCGAATAATCTGCCCTTTCTTGCCGTAATCTTTCTTATACGCAGCCGAAAGAGCGTCTTCTATAGACTCTAAAATTTTTTCTTTTGGAATTCCACGTTCAGCTTCTAATTGCTCAAGAGCGGAATTTAATTGTTTTAAATCAAACATGTTATATTTTTTTTAAATTTTAAAAATAAAGTCCGCTTCTTTGAAGAACGGACGATATTTTAACTATAATTCTATACGAGATTATTGTCAAACTTTATGACTATCTTCTGGTTTGAGTTTTGTATCCAACATATCCACAACTGTAGCCGATATCACTCTCAAGGCATCCTGTCCCAACATTAACCGGCCTATAACTACTACTTGACCAAGTACTCGGATATACCCATTGACCCTGATTACTAACCATACGGTAAACACAATAATTATTGAACGTATACGAGGAGTCATAAGCCCTGGTACCACTACCATTCACACCTGTTTGTCCAGTCCTTGTAAGCCAAGCATTGCAAGACTCACCGGGATTACCTTCTCCTGTCGTATTAGCCCATTGCCTTACATCAACAGCTACCGAATCAACTCCACTGCCAAACGCATTATTACATGTTAATGTGGAAGTAACTGATGAAGCAGGTGATATAACTTCACTGCCAGATATTGCCTTCCCTCCTGACCACCCTCCTGAAGCGGCGCAAGCGATAGCGTCAGTAGATGTCCATGATAATGTAGTAGACTGACCTGTTGCAATAATGGTAGGTGAGGCACTAATATTTACAGTTGGAGGAGTGCCAGTAACAACCGTTCCCGTTGTCAACGATTTCCATTCTGTCCCGTCATATCCTAAAAAATCTGCACCATCAAATCGTATAGTTCCCGGGTCTGTTACAGAAGTGTTGCCTATTATTATTCCACCCCCAAAATATCCGCCACTCATAGAACCCAAGCCCCCGTCAACCCATAAGAAACCTGTCTTTGTCTGACTTGTGTTGCTTACGTTTATTGGTGCTGACACATTTCCACCTGGCGGAGC
>JANLHB010000016.1 GCA_024654625.1 Patescibacteria group bacterium | reverse complement strand
TCGCGCGATTAATTACATGGTAAACATAGTTGCCAATATCAACTCTTTCTATTCGTGGCATATATAAATTATATCATAAATAGTGGCTGACCCCATTTCATTTCCCATTTCCCCCCAAATGTCTCTTTATTATAGGGTGTTTCAGGAACTCCGGAAGCCGCGTTGTGGGCTACAATCTTCACTTCCTCATTATTGAAAATTTGCTTAAAAATTTTCTCGGCGACATCAATTTTTCTTTTGCTTCTTGATCCTAAAACAATTTTCATAATATCTTTTGATAAAGTTACTGCCTATGGTCAAAACTTAACGGGTTTATAGACCTTATTATCTATGATATCATGATCCTGTATGGACACAAAATTAAAAATTGGAGTTATTATAAAAGATGAAAGTGGGCAAAAAATTCTTCTTATAAAAGAGAAATTAGCAAAGAAGGATCGCCCCCTCTGGAATATAATAAAAGGGACATACGGGGACAATGGAGACGAGTCTGTTTTTGAAGCGGCTACAAGAGAGTGTTTAGAAGAAACCTCCACAAACGTTGAACTAATAAAGACATTGGGATGTTATGTGTCTAAAAATGGAGAAAAAACAAGAATTCAATTTAATTTTCTGGCTAAAATCATAAGCGGAGAACCAAAATTACCAGAACACGAAGACCAAGCCACGAGAGATGAGTCCATATCAGACATAAAATGGTTTAACAAAGACGAGATTTCAAAAATGAATCCTGATGAATTTGTTTCAAATAGAGCATATGAATTAATAATGAGCTACTTAGAGGGAAACGAATTCCCTATTGAAGCATATAAACAAGTAGAGATGTAATAACAATAACACTTCTCTCCCCTATTCTTTCAACGGCTAATCCGTCCGCCAGCTGGCGGACGGATTAGCCGTTGAAATTATTTCAGGAGTTCCCCAATCCTCCCCGTCACCACTTGAGCGGCGCGCTTCATATCTTCGTAGGAATCTATCTTCGGTTCGTGAGGGTTGTTTGGCACCACTTCGGGTAAAAAGAACGGAGCGCCGAATGTAACTTTCACTTTATTAAAACCATTATACTTTACAGCCACCGGCAAAATCGGCGCCTTAGACTTGAAGGCGAGCACCGCCACTCCCCTCTTCGCCTCTTTTAAAACATCACTTCTATTCATACTCCCTTCGGGGAAATAGCCTACCGATACCCCTCCCTTTAAAATCTTAATAGGCAAATCCAAAGACTTATCTATCCCTTGCTTGTAGTAGGTAGGAAAGCCCCCCATAAGCCGTATGTATTGAGCCAAAATGGGAATCTTCAAAAATCCGTCTGCCGTCATGAATCGTATTGGGTAGATCTTATTAGTGAGCGGAAAAGCCAGCCCTATGACAAAAGGGTCTATCCTTCTCTTGTGATTTGAGGCGACAATATATGGACCCTTAATCTCTGCCAAATCAAGCCCGCTCCTGTTCTCGACAGTAAGGTCAAAGAGTACCTTTTCAACAATAAAAAAGATGACCCAAAAGACTTTCTGAGATAGCGCATAGATTGTTGCCATATATTTTGCAATACATTGATAATAACACAAAAAGAGAGAAAGAAAAGAGTGGATACTCACCCTTTTCTCTCTCGCAAAAGTTTCTCCCCCTTTATTATCACAACGGATTGTCTGCTGTTAAAGCGTATAATCCTTCTTCTCTTGAAATCCATTCTTTCTCTTTCTCTGACCGGACAACACCGATTATAAAATTCTTATTAGGATATTTTCTAAAGACGGAGGAAAGCGAGAAAAATCGCCAATACAATCTAAAGGCAACTTTAGATAAAAACGACGTATACCCCATCATTACAAAATCCGGATCAAATCTTAAAATATCTTTCCTTATATTCCACGGGTAAGAGATCACGCCAAGCTTAAACCCTCTCCTGTCGGCAAAAGGAAATTTACTGGCAACTTTCCAGAATCCAAAGAGGACGGTCTTCTCTTTCAGACCATAAGACTCCACTAGTTTTAATATTTCATCAAAGAGCCTATCACTATATTCTTTCAGCTCTATAAAAATATGTAAATTTTTGTCTTCCAAATACACTAAAGCCTCTTTTAGAGTTAGAGTTAGGTCGTCAGCTGTGAAATCATGAGAGACGATTACCTTATCATTGTCCGCTGACCACCTCACGTCAAATTCCACGCCGTGCATATTGCTCGCAACAGCTTTCTTGAAAGCACTAATAGTATTTTCATCAGGTCCTTTAGACCACCCTCGGTGAGCAATAATTTTTGTATTCATATAATTTATCTGTATTACTCAAACACCGCCTTAATGCGCCTTACTCCGGCAGAAGTCGCCTCCTCTTTCTTTATCTTGAAGTGTCCAAGCTCGCTGGTGTTGGAGACATGGGGTCCGCCGCAGATTTCTTTACTGAAGTTTCCTACCGAGTAGACTTTCACTTTCTCGCCATACTTGTCGCCGAAGATCCCTATCGCCCCCTTCTCTCTCGCATCTTCCGGAGTCATCTCTTCTACGGTCACAGGCAGCTTCTCGCTTATCTTCTGGTTTACCAAAGTCTCCACTTTCTTCAGCTCTTCCGGGGTCATTTTCTCCGCGTGAGAGAAGTCAAATCGCAAGCGCTCCGGCGTGATGTTGCTACCCTTCTGTGACACGTGCTCGCCTAAAATTTCTCTTAATGCCTTATGCAAAAGATGAGTGGCGGTATGAAGTCGTGTCTCCTCCGGACTTGTGCCGGAAAGACCGCCTTTAAACTTCTTCTCCATGCCGGCGCGAGACACTTCTTGGTGCCTCTTAAACTCTTCTTTAAAGCCCACTTCGTCAACCTTAATCCCTTTCTCTTTTGCCAGTTCCAGTGTTTCCTCAAAAGGGAAACCATAAGTGGAAAAAAGGATAAAAGCGTCATGCCCGGAAATTCCGTGCCTGGAAAATTTCTCAAACTGCTTAATCCCCTCCTTAAGCGTTTCTTCATACCTTTCTTCTTCAGCCTTAAGCTCGCTCGTAATCTCAACCTCCTTTTTTAGCAAATCCGGATAAACATCTTTATAGTCTTCAACAACAATCTTAGCCACCTTAACCATAAAAGATGATTCAATGTTTAGAATTTTTAGATGACGGACCACCCTTCTGATAAGACGCCTAAGAACATATCCTCTCTCAGAGTTTGAAGGCGCCACTCCGTCTGAAAGTATAAAGACGGAAGCTTTTATATGGTCGGCAATTATCCTGAAAACTTTCTCGTAGCCGGAATCAAAATAGCTTATACCGGAGACTTTTTCTATCTCTTTAATAATGTGTCCGAATAAGTCCGTCTCAAAAATAGTCGGCGTCTTACCAACCATCATAGAGAGGCGCTCCAACCCCATACCTGTATCAACACCTTTCTGCGACAGAGGATCAAGTTTTCCATCCTCCCGACAATAATATTCATTAAATACCAAGTTCCATACTTCAACCCCGTTTACATATATCTCGGTTGTCGGACCGCAAGGGCCTTCTTTCCCCGTCGGCCCCCAAAAGTTATCTTCCTTACCAAATCTTTTAATCTTCTCTTCGGGAACAAAATCTTTCCATATTTCATACGATTCTTTATCAAAAGGAACATTTTCATCACCGATAAACACTGTCACATAATCTATTTCCAAACCAAGCTCATTTACTATAAACTCATAAGCGTATCTTATCGCTTCTTTTTTAAAATATCCGCCAAAAGAAAAGTTGCCGAGCATCTCAAAGAAAGTAAGGTGACTTATGTCTCCGACCTCTTCAATGTCAGATGTCCTGATACACTTCTGACTTGATGCAGTATTTAAAGATTTGAAATCCTCTATAGCGCTCTTCTTGCCAAGATAATACGGCTTAAATTGCTGCATACCAGCAGTAGTAAAAAGCACCGACGGATCGCCGTCGGGCACAAGCGAAGATGAAGACACTATTTTATGCCCCTTGTCCTCAAAGAACGTAAGGAATTTCTGCCTAACTTCGTTCGGCTTCATAGACGAAATGATAACATTTTCTAAGCGATTATTCCACCGCCCAAACAGACACCTTTATCATAAATTACCAGCGACTGCCCGGGCGAAACAGCCCTCTGTGGGTTCTTAAAAACTATTGTCAACCTGCCACGTTGACATAATTTAATGCGACACTTTTGCAGGTGCTGACGATAACGAATGCGCGCGCTATACTCTCTTGAAAAATCAGGCGAGTCTGATATCCAATTTATAACTTCAATTAAAACCTCTTTTTGGAAAGATTCTTTTTCTTCTTTCTTATGAGAAACTATAAGCAGATTTTTCTTAATATCTTTAGCGACCACATAATAAGGCTTACGGTCTGTCCCATCCTCTGTTACCTCAAAGCCATGCCTTTGGCCTATTGTTAAGAAGGTGGCCCCACTATGCGCCCCGACGATATTTCCATTTTCATCAATCACTTTTCCTTTTTTCTCTTTTATATATTTTTTCAAGAAATCGCGAATACTAATCTTCCCTAAAAAGCAAAGTCCTTGGCTGTCTTTCTTCTCAGCAGTTACAAGACCGAATTTCTTAGCGAGCTTTCTCACTTCCGGCTTCTTAATGCCCCCGACAGGAAAGATTACATTTTTTAGTTCTTTCTGCGTGAGAGTCCAGAGGAAATATGTCTGATCTTTCTCTTTATCTTTGCTTACTAACAGGTTGACGGATATGCGACGTCCGTACGGACGTCGCATGTCCGTAGTTTTTTTCTCGTTCTCGCGAATCCTAGCATAATGTCCGGTCGCTACAAAATCAGCCCCCATCTTCTTCGCCTTTTTTAAAAATGCGCCGAACTTTATCATCCTGTTGCACATTACATCAGGGTTGGGTGTGCGTCCTTTCTTATACTCGGCGATCATATAATCTATCACTTCCTCCTTATACTCTTTCTCCAGATCAAAAGTGAAGAAAGGGATACCAAGCTTAGCGCATACGCGCATTGCGTCGCGCCTATCTTCTTTCCAAGTGCAAGAAAGCCAGTTTGGATACCAAGCCTTGATAAACACACCCACTACGTCAAAACCCTGCTTTACGAGTAAGGCCGCCGACACGGATGAATCCACCCCGCCAGAGAGCCCGACGAAAACTTTAGTTTTATTTTTCTCAGAAGCCTCTTTCATCTTAGATAATTACATCTCTATCAGTTTCTTATAAACTTCAAAAGTCGCTCTGATATCAGCGAGGGCTGAATGCTCCTTTTCATTTCTAACACCAAGATATTTGCAAAGTGCCCTTAGAGAAAACTTCTGGGCGTCCGGTTTATCGTAGAGTTTGGCGAAAGCAAAGGAGATGACATCAAGCTTATGATAATGCATCTTGTTCTCCACTCCCGTCTTACGAAACGCCTCATCAAGAAAGACCCAGTCAAATGATACATTCTGAGCTATAAGAGCGGCATCTACAGTCTTGTTTGCAAAGATCTCCATCGCTTCTTTCAAAGGAATTGCGTCTTTCCACTCCGCCTCGTTATATCCGTTAATCTTCAAAGCTTCAGGATCGGCCGTCTCTAAGTGCTCAGGCTTTACTTTAAGTAAAAACTCTTCCATCACCTCAATCTTCGGACCGCCAATAAGCGCCGGCGCTTGCCTTGCGATAATACAGCCAATCTCAATAATCTCATGCTCGTGAGCATCGAGTCCGGTTGTCTCAAGATCTGTAAATGCTAAATTATGATTTTTCATCCTATTTTATTATATTATACTAAATTCCCAAAATTTTTATCTGTTCTCGTCTTAAATAAATAATATTCGTTCTATTCGTGAAAAATTCTCCCTTGCTACGCGGGGAGCCCAGAATTTTTCTACTCAAGCACTCATTTATTTATAATTAATCCTCGAAAGGATAAAAATTTTGTGAATTTAACAATAATTACCTCAAATACTTCTCCTTATTCGCTTTATGCTCTTCAAAAGTCTTGGCATAATGCATATTCCCCTCTTTGTCTGAAAGATAATACCAATAATCAGAGTCTTTAGGATACACCGTTGCTAATATAGAATCAAGCCCCGGGCTTGAAATCGGACCCTTTGGCAAACCCTTATAAAGATAAGTGTTATAAGGAGAATCAATCTTCAAGTCATCTAAGGTAATCTCAAAAGTATTCTTTCCTATGATATATGGGAATACAGCGTCTACCTGAAGCGCCATTCCGGCATTAAGCCTCTTCCACAAGATACCAGATACTATTCTTCTGGTCTCCGGCAGGCGAGCCTCCTCCTCTATAAGAGAAGCCATCGTTATAACTTCATAAACGCTCAACTCTCTTCTCTCTATTTCTTCTTTTATCTCAGGAGTTATCTTTAAATTAAAGTTACGTCTCATCTCATTTACTATTTGAAAGTTTTTTATATTAGGAAGAAAAAAATAAGTATCGGGGAAAAGAAATCCCTCAAGAGAATCAAACGGTTTATCGCTTATGTTATTGTCAAAAAAAATCTGCCCTTTTGTTAATCTAAAAAAATCTTCTTTATCAAAATCGTCTATCAAATTTTGCAGTATTTTTGATATTTCATCTATAGTTGAACCCTCGGGGATAGTGACTCTCACAGGCGTTATCCTAAAATCCGCTCCGACAACGCGCCTTGCTACTGTTAAAACATTTTGCGGTTCTTTAAAAAAATAATTCCCGGACTTAACGCCTCGCTGTCCACCCAAAAAACGCACAATTATTTTAAAAACGAATTCTGACTTTATTATTTCATTCTCCTTCAACTGTATCGCCACTTCACCAAGCGAAGAGCCGTCTCTCACAACAATAATTTCATTGGGGTCAAAACCTGAAGGAGGACTAAATGCAAGAAAATATATTAGAACCGACGATAAAAATAAAAAAATACCCAAAACAATAATTATAATTTTATGATTATTACCATAAGGATTATATTCATCAGAATCCTTTAATATATTATTGAAAGTTAAACTCATATAGGCAAATTCGTAGGAGGCTCAACTTTCTTTGATTCAATCCTGCCAAAAGTAGGAGTCTCAGCAACCTTACCTGGAAAGTGGTAGACAGTCGCAAGCTCTTCTGTGTTTAAGACCATCGGTTTCCTCTGGTGCGGATAATAAAAATAAGATCTCTTAACATAAGCGTCAAACATTGTCTTTTTCATCTTTGCAAGCTTTGAACCGGTAAAATCCTGCCAAATATAATCAATACTTGTACTTCTGACAGGCTTGAAGCCGTTTAAATTAAGAGTATTATACTGCTTCACTGAACCCATAAGGCCGGCGATGTTTATGGCATTGAAAGAATCTTTCTGCGCCAAATAAACCGTCCTTATCCCTACATCAAAACCGAGTTTGGAGATGCTTCTCTCAATAGCGGCGACAACATCTCTCTCGCCAGGAGACAAAGTCATCGCCCCCCAATCCATCATCTCCCCTTCCTTCTTCTTTTTGTCTCTTTTCATCAATTTATCTATAAGCGCTTTTCCTTGATCTTTCCAATCTTCTTTCTTAAACCATGCTCCGGATTTAAGAAAACGACTCTTGGTCGCTTGAACAATAATTTGAAACCATATTTGCTCACCAGGACCCAATGCTCCCATAAATTCCAAAAAATGAGTTATAGGATCAACTTTTTGCTCTTCCTCAAGATTCTCCACCATACCGAAATCAACATAAGTCTTTATAGGATAAGCGTCTTCTTTAGTAAGAGCAAACTCCGTGCCAAAAAGCTGTAAGTCACTGCCTGGTTTTCCATAAGGAATATCTTTTGTATAGTCATCAACTTCCACCAGCTCAACTCCCGGATATTGAGCGTAAATCTGCGACTCAACAAGCCTCCTAAAGAATTTTTGAGTTTTTACAAAGAAATGAATCTCTCCCTCAAAAGAGGCTATCTCAAGAGAAAACCACGCTCTTACAAACCCTTTCCAATACTTCTTGACAAGGTCGCCGTCGCTTGTCTGATGAAACGCATGCAAAGAGACTTCCATCGCCTTTGGAGTCTTCATTATCTCTCTCGGAAGTTTTATCTCAAGAAGAACCCACTCAAGATTGGAAATATAGTGAGCTCTTATATAATAAACCCACAATTGCCAAAAAGTAAAAATTAAAGCTATCGGCAACCATACATAAATACTGCCTAAAACAAATTGGCTTATATCGAGCAAAAAATCGCGCAATAACAACTGCATTAAAATTATTATAGATTAGTTGCAATTATATGGCAATGTAGAAATCTGAGGAATTTTTTTTAAAGTATTTTTTATCTTGAAGATTTACCAAGATGGTATTTTCTTTAACATATCTCTCCTTCAATACTTTCTTTATAATATCTTCTTTCGCAAGAGACCCGTGAGTCTTTAAAATATTTTTTATAACATCTTTTACCGTACCGACTGAGTAGCCCCAATCGCTCAAACCATATAGACCGCGCCCCACAAGCACAAAACGTTCGTCCTTTATAAGTTCATTATGAGTGGTCTGCGGATGAGCAATTTTTCCAAAAGTGCCTGAAATTGATTTAGCAACCTCGGTAAAGTGCATAGGAGAGCCATGTCTTCTCAATACAAGAAAGGCCAAGTCCCTGACTCCGCGAGGACGGATATTGCAAGAATTGACAACGCCCCATTCTCCTAAATCATTTTTGCCAATCAATTTAGAAAGCTTAATCCATGAATAAAGTGTTTCTGTCGGAATATCTTCAAAATCAAATCTGCTAATATGCTTATTAAGCCTCTCTATCATCTCATTCTCAGAAATAATATCATCTGCTTTTATTTCCTGATGAAGCGCTTTTAATGCTTCATGTATTTTATTAGTATCATCAATATTGACAGTCCACCTATGATGAAAGTCATCGTCTTCCTTGAACTTTGTAAAATTTGGAGAAACGACAAGTAAGAAATGGAGATGATTTCTAGATATATCATCTTTTGCAAGTGAGTTTAAAAATTCTTCTTCATGCACGACTTTGCCTCTTCTCTCTATTTCTTTTGATATATTTGCAAACACAGACTCATTTTCTGCAAAAGCATTGCTCTTCCTTATTGAATTCAAAGAAAAATTCTCAATCTGGCGGACTCTTTCACGAGTAATGCCGTATTGCTGTCCTATCGCTTCAAGTGTCTTCCTGTTATCATCCTGTAAGCCAAGTCCGTATCTTTGCTCTATAATATCACGAGACCTGTCTTTCAAGACAGAAAGCATCTTCTTTGTTATCTGCTTCGGTTTGAATTGGAGTATTTGCATTTTATATTTTTACAAAAATTTATATAACTATATTTATAAGTTTGTCCGGAACCCATATGATCCTTTTGACTGAATTGCCTTTAATATAATTAGTAACATTTTCTCGCTTTAATGTCAAATCTTTAACATCCTCTTCACTAAGGCCAAGAGGCGCTTCAAACTGATCGCGCACCTTCCCGTTTATCTGAACTACTAACATAAAGCTTTTTTCTTTTATCTTAGCTTTGCTGTATTTAGGCCATTTTTCAATATGAATTGATTTTTTATGCCCAAGCTCATGCCATATCTCTTCTGTAACATGCGGAGCAAAAGGCGAAAGAAGCTTCAAAAACTCCATGTATTGAACTCTTGGAACCGCACCTGCCTTCTCAGTTTCATTTATAAATATCATCATTGTGCTGATTGCCGTATTGAAACGAAAATTCTCTATATCTTCAGTTACCTTCTTTATCGTCTTATGGAGCAAGCTCTCCAGTTCTTTATTTTTTGCTTTTAGGTCAATGTCTTCCTTCAATTTCCAAACCCTCTCAAGGAAACGACGTGACCCCATCATACCGCCCGTACTCCAAGAGATAGCCTGTTCAAATGGCCCCATAAACATCTCGTAAACTCTCAAAGTATCTGCACCGAGGTCAGAAGCCACTTCATCTGGATTCACCACATTACCCCATCTCTTACTCATCTTTCTGCCGTCTTCACCCATAACAAGCCCCTGATTAGCCAACCGATAAAATGGCTCCTTTGTAGAAACAAACCTCATGTCAAACAAAAATTTATGCCAAAAGCGAACATAGATTAAGTGGCGAGTCGCATGCTCGGTGCCGCCCACATACATATCAACCCCATTTTTTCCCATCCAATATTTTTCTTTCTTTGCGTCAACAAATCTTTTCTTATTTTTAGGGTCAATATACCGCAAGTAATACCAAGAAGAACCCGCCCACTGAGGCATAGTATTAGTCTCTCTCTTTCCTTTTCCGCCACACTTTGGACACTCTATATTTATCCAATTTAAAATATTCGCAAGCGGTGATTCACCGGTCCCTGTCGGCTCATAACTTTTAACTTCCGGTAATTTTACAGGGAGATCACCCTCCGGCACCGGCACAACGCCGCACTTATCGCAATGAATAAGAGGAATAGGTTCACCCCAATATCTTTGGCGAGAGAAGACCCAGTCTTGCAATTTATAATTTACAGTTTTTCTTCCCGCTTTATTCTTCTTAAGCCATATGGCCATTTCTTTCCTTGCTTCGGATGAAGCAAGGCCAGTGAATTCTCCCGAGACGACGAGGGTGCCGTCTTCCACAAACGCCCCGACAGATACATCTCCCCCTTTTACAGATTCCCTTATCGACAGATCGTACTTCTTGGCAAACTGCCAGTCACGAGTATCATGAGCCGGTACTGCCATCACCGCGCCCGTACCATAATGCCCCAACACATAATCAGCGACAAAGATAGGTATCTCCTCGTTGTTAAAAGGATTTATAGCTTTCACCCCTTTGAGTTCTACACCGGACTTTTCTTTACTCTCTGCCATTCTCTCAACGTCACCTTTTCTCTTTGACTTGGCGATATAATCGTTAACCTCATCCACATTAGAGAAGAGCAGATTACCGGCGGCAAAGATGGGGTGCTCGGGCGCCACCACCAGATAAGTGCACCCAAAGATAGTGTCCACTCTCGTTGTAAAAACCTCAATTGGAAATTGGAAATTGGAAATTGGAAATTTTATAAGCGCCCCCTCTGATCTTCCTATCCAATTCTTCTGAGATTCTTTTATAGACACGGGCCAATCAAGTAATTTCAAGTCCTCAAGCAGGCGGTCAGCGTATTTAGTAATCGCAAGCACCCATTGACGCATCGGCTTTTTCTCAACATCGCTTCCACAACGCTCGCACTTTCCGTCTTCCAAGTCCTCAAGAGCAAGACCTGTCTTGCACGAAGGACACCATATGATAGGCTCATATGACTCGTAAGCCAAACCAGCCTTAAAAAGCTGAAGGAAAATCCATTGTGTCCATTTATAATATTCCGGATCAGTGGTATTTATCTCCCTAGACCAGTCATAATTAAAACCAATCCCTGATAACTGTTTCTTATAAGTAGCGACATTTCGAGCGGTTGAGATCTTCGGATTGATCTTATGCTTTATAGCGTAATTCTCCGCCGGCAAACCAAAGGCGTCCCACCCCATAGGATGAAGAACATTAAAACCACTCATCTTCTTGTATCTGGCATACACATCAGTGGTTATGTAACCTTTAATATGGCCGACATGAAGCCCCTCTCCGGAAGGGTACGGAAACATATCAAGCACATAATATTTCGGCTTTTTATAATCGTCTTTCACTTTATAGATACCTTTCTTCTCCCATTCCTTCTGCCATTTTTTCTCTATTTTTTTATGGTCGTATTTTTTCATATATTTTATCACACCTTAAACATCCCTCCTTCATAAATAATCTTCTCGCTTCCGTCTTTAAGACAGGCCGTCACCCTCTTATCCTCAGTATTGACTATGTCCCAATGAAGCGAAGAATCATTAAAGCCAAGGCTTTCCTTCAATTTTTTATTCAATTTCTTTATATTACCATTGTAAGTGTCTGCATAACTTCTGCCAAGCGCAATATGACAGTTGCCGTATTTGCCACCTGTATTTTCATCAAAAAGCGTATCCGCCATAAATCTGGAGATTGGCGAGAATCGCTTGTCAGTGAAAGACAGTTCTCCTATCCTCTTAGACCCGGCGTCCATCTTAACTTGCTTTTTTACAAAATCAGCGCCTTTCTTAGCTGACACCCCTACAACCTCTCCATTATTAAACTCCAGCCTAATCCCCTCTGTATAATTACCATTTTTCAATGATGGCATATTGGCATAATAGACACCCTCTGCCCCTCGCCAATCAGGAGAAGTAAAAATTTCAAAACTGGGCATATTTTGTCCGCTTAAACCTAACCATTTTCTCTTCTTGCCAAGATATATTTTCAAGTCCGTATGAGCTGATTTGATATGAAAGTAATCAACATCTAGAGAATTTAATCTTTTCTTTATTTCCTGAGATTCTTTATATAAACCTTGCCATATTTTGACAGGATTGTCTTTATCCAAGTAACAGGCCTTGATAATCTCTTTCCCATAATCTTCAATCGACATTTTCGCCTGCCTTGCCAGCGCTTCAGTCGGCATCACGCACAAAGTCCAGCCATATTTGCCGTCTTGCTCGCGTTTCTCAATTATATCCCGAAGTGGCTTAGAGCTTATAGCCGAAAGAGCGATCTTTCTTGAATCAATATCAGAAAGGTGTGTCAATGAAGATGGCGCGATAATGCTTATAGCGCCATTTAAATTTTCATTAAACTTCTTTCCCCATGGCGGCAGAAATTGCAATTGGTCATTACCGGCTACTTGAAAAAAAGTACGCTCCATCTCCGGAGTGGACCTCGCCCTTACTATGACGTGCAAACCTTTTTGCAGTAATTTTCTATACAAATGTTCGGCAAGCTTCACGCCTTCCCATTCATAAGATATATAGACAGTATCTCCCTTCTTATACTTTCCTCCCACAGAAGCTCTGGCTGTCTCAATTCCCCAGATCAAGACGTCGGCATATCTATCAAGATGCTTTTCTGTGAAAATTTCGCTACTTCCAGCTTTTGCCATAATTTATTATTTCTCCTTATACTTACTTTCATAATCTTCTACCGCTTTCTTAAAAGCTTGGTCAGCCAAGACAGAACAATGAACTTTTATCATCGGGAGCCCGCCCAGACGCGCCATTATTTCTTGAGGAGTTATCGCTAAGGCCTCTTTTATGGTCATACCGCCCTTCTCTGTCACCATCTCAGAAAAGACGGAAGTGGAAGCGATGGCTGAAGCGCAACCCCATGTGCGCCATTTTAATTTCTTGATTTTTTTAGTCTCAGGGTCTAGTTTAAACCACATTTTCATAACATCTCCGCAGGCAACGCTCCCCACTTCGCCCTCCGCGTCAAAATCGCCCTCTTTAGGCTCATCAAGAAGGATATTCTTCGGATTGAAAAAATGCTCTTTTACAACATCAGAATAATACCAATCATCACCTCCTCTTCCGACGACGTCAGCTCCTTTTTTCTCCTCCTTTTTTTCTATTTTTTGCGGTTTCTTTTTTTTCATATATCTTATTTTAAAAAATTAAAAACATTGATTTCCGAAAACTGTCCCTTGCTGTTTGGCTCTTGCAGGAAATTGATGTTTTTAATTTTTTAAATATTCTACCAATTTCATAAAATTTTTATCCGTCTTCGTCTTAAATAAATAATACTCGCTTTATTCATGAAAAATTCTCCCTTGCTCCGCGGGGAACCCAGAATTTTTCTACTCAATCGCTCATTTATTCATAATTAATCCTCAAAAGGATAAAAATTTTATGAAATTCCTGTTTTTTATTCTATAGCCGAAATACTCCTAAGCTTCTTAATAATATCAGGAAAAACTTTTATCACATAATTCACATCCTCTTTCGTCGTATATCTCCCCAAAGAGAAGCGCAAAGACCCGTGAGCAAACTCTATCGGTTTACCTAATGAGTTTACCACATGAGAAGGCTCAAGATCGGATGAATTACAGGCAGAGCCTGTAGAGACCGCTATGCCCAAAGCGTCCAAGTATAAGACAATAGACTCCCCCTCCACTCCCAATACTGATATATTAAGATTATTGGCAAGCCGTTTTGTCTTGTGCCCGTTTAAAAAGACTCTTGGAATTTTCTTTAAAATACCGGCCAAAAGTTCATCTCTAAGTTTAGAGATTCTCTTCACTTCTTTAGAGCCTTCTTCTTTTACAATTTTCAAAGCTTCGGCAAGCCCGACTATTGCCGGAATATTTTCCGTACCTGAACGAAAGCCCTTCTCTTGCCCACCGCCGTAAATGAAGGGCTTAAGCTTAAGCCCCTTTCTCTTATAGAGGAAACCAATCCCCTTTGGGCCATAAACTTTAGAGCCATTAGCACTGAGCAAATCAACACCAAGCTTATTTATATCCATATCAAGGTAGCCGGAAGCCTGACAGGCGTCTATGTGAAAGTATGGCCACCCTTTCTCGCTTTTAGATTTCTTACGGAAATCTTTTATAACTTTTGCCATCTCTGGGATAGGTTGTACAACGCCTATCTCATTGTTCGCATATATAATAGACACTAAGACAGTCTCCGGTCTAAGCGCGTCTTTTAAATCTTTAGGGTCTATAAGTCCGTCTTCATCAGGATTTAAATAAGTAACTTCAAAACCATTCTTTTCAAGCTCCTTACAAGAAATTAAAACTGACTTATGTTCTATCTTAGAAGTTATAATATGCGACTTTAAAGCACCAGGGAATTTGGTTCCCGTAACTCCAAAAATCGCCAAGTTATTACTCTCTGTGCCTCCGCTGGTAAAGATGATTTCATCAGAAGAAGAATTTATAAAAGAAGCTACTTCCTTTCTTGCTTTTTCAAGCGCTTCTTTGGCTCGCCTTCCTTCTTCATAAATACCGCTCGGATTTCCGAAAATTTTTTCCCAATATGGTTCCATAACTCGCTTCACCCGTGGGTCAAGAGGAGTCGTCGCGGCGTTATCTAAATAGATACGTTTTTTCATAAATTTATTAATAAATAATAAAACAAAAACAGAGTTCTTGCAAGGACTCTGTTTTTAACCGAGATTACTTCGTACAATTTGAGCCAGAGAGAGGATTCGGCTATTACATAGCCAGGTGATTTTCCATCTCAGAGCCTCCGGCTCTTCGATAAGGAAAATCCTTTCGAATCCTCACACGAGCCAAGCAGTTGGCTCGTTTCTCTGTCTCAAATTTACTTCGTACAATTTGAGCCAGAGAGAGGATTCGAACCCCCGACCCACGGTTTACAAAACCGTTGCTCTACCAACTGAGCTACTCTGGCATTTTTGTTTATCTATATTATACTCATGAAACTAATTCCTCATACCATGCTCGGACCCTGTCCGCCCTCCTCTGGCGGAAACTGAGCTACTCTGGCTTATGTCTTTCTTTAATACTGATTTTATTCCTTCATCTCTTTTCCCGTGTCTTTTTCTATTCTATCTCCCGCGCTATCTCTCACTCTTAAATTATTTTTATGCCTTATCATCATCTGCCAATAATGGGAAGAATTGTTTTTCTCTATCTTGCATTTACCCCAGATGAAATTCAAAAATTGTAAAATAACATTTTCAATCTTTGTAAGAAACATTATGACAAATTTCCCCAATACTACTACAAAAAATTCAACCTTATGCGCATTGTTCATCCATAGCCGATAAAAAGACCCTTTAACCAAGTAGTGAATATCTTTCCATATAGGCTCAACGCCGTCTAGATAATAGAGTGGCAATGAGCCCATACGCGCCACTTGTCGCTTAATCAAAAACAGCATCACAGCTAAGGACAAAAGAAGCAAGCAAGCAAAAATGATTATTATTGCCATAATTTTTTCTTATTTTAAACAGAAAAACGCACAAAGCGCGAGATTTCAATATTCTCACCGAATTTCTGAATCGCATCTCTTACATAATCATTCACTGTTATGTCAGGATTTTTAACAAAGGACTGTTTTAATAGGACACGCTCTTTGAAATAAGCGGATACTTTCCCCTCAATAATCTTTTCTTTCATATCTTCAGGCTTATCAAGCCCCTTAATCTCTTCTCTGAAAATATCTTTCGCCTCAACTATGGCGCTTTCCGGGATATCAGACTCTTTAAGATAGGCCGGATTTAGCGCCGCTATATGCATTGCTATATCGTGAAGAAAATTCTTAAATCCTTCATTTTTAGAAACAAAATCTGTTTCGCATCTTCCTTCCACCAATACCCCAACCTTGCCTCCGGCATGTATATAAGCTTCAATAATTCCGGCATTAACTTGCCTGTCTGCTTTTTTATCCGCTACTTTAAGTCCGGCCTTACGCAAGACAATAATAGCCTTCTCTATATCTCCGCCAGCCTCTTTGAGGGCATTTTTACATGCCATCATTGATACTGATGTTTTATCACGAAGTTCTTTTATTTTATCTGCTGTTACCATTTTCAATAAATAATTAATATATTGTATATTAAATCTAAACTTATTCTGTTTCCACAGAGAGAGCTTCTTTTGGAATGTCGTCTTTTTTAACTTCCGAAACTTCAACCCTTTTCATTGCAACGCCTTCTTTATATGCTTTAGCGATTCTGCCTAAGAAGTATTTAATGCTTGAGCGAGTAGCGTCGTTTGCCACAACAGGATAATCTATATCTGTTGGATTATTATCGCTATTTAGCAAAGAGACGACAGGGACAGAACTTTTAAGAGCTTCGTCCTTCGCCACTTCTTCGTATTTAGCATCTATAATCACCACAGCATCCGGTCTTTTCTTAAGAGAAACCAATCCTCCGAAAAAACGATCCATCTTCTCAATATCTTTATCAAACTCTGAACGCTCCTTTTTGGTATACTTCAGCCATTTATCGGTAGTCTTAGTCTCTTTAAGGCCCTCAAAGTAATCCATCCTCTTCCTTATATTGCTAAAGTTGGTAAAAGTGCCGCCTAACCAACGCTCAACGCAAAACGGCATATTTATATCTTTTGCTGTCTCAAGCACCGCTTCCTTTGCCTCAGGCTTTGTCCCTACAAAAAGGATAACCTTACCCTCTTTTGCCAATCCTTTTACGAAATCCTCCGCTTCTTTTATCTTCACGTCAACCTTCTCTAAATCAAAAATCTCTACATTATTTTTAGTAGTAAAGATATAAGGCTTTGTCTTAGGGTGACGGCTTCTCCTTGAATAGCCATAATGAACGCCTGCCTTAAACATATTATCTATCTCGCCGTTTAAAATAGGCTGTTTAGACTCCGCGCGATTATCAAAAATAACGGAACCGGAAGAAGTAGTGGCCTCCTCCGCTTTTTCCTTAATATCTACATTTGCAGTATCAGTATTTTTCATATCAGTACATTTTAACAAAATAAATAAAAAAGTAAACCCCGTCGCTCCTGTCTGCCGACAGACAGGCACGAACGACGGGGGTAAACCCCTCTTCCTGTCTACCGACAGGCAAGCACGATAAGCGGGGTAAAACTAAAATACTTAAAATTATAGTTCCTCAAATTTTATATTTTTTGTACTTGAGTTAAGATAAATTGGCACAGTGTCAGATGATCCTCCGCCTTCTCCTTTAATAGTTATAGTATAAGTACCATCTGGAGTGCCTGTCGGTACATTTACGCTGAATGTCACAGTATCAGAATAAGGAGAATTAATTGTAGTAGACGACCAGTTATAAGTTGCGCCTGGTAAATCTGAAGATAATACTGATAACTGTACCGGCCCGCTAAAAGCAGGATCGCCTGTGTCTGCCATAGTTACCTTGATAGAAGTTTCAGTAGAAGTAACCGGTTGTCCGCTCAAAAGGTCAGCAGTCAAATTATCAGAAGAGCCTACGGCAAAACCTAGAATAAAGTTAGGTGTTTGGTCTTCACTTGTATCTAAAGGAGACAAACAGCCCGGATCAGCCATATCTATTAAAATATCTGTATCTGTATTATCTATTCCGTCATTACATTCGCCAGGCGGCGGAATTGCGCCTCCGCTATAAGACACCCCTCCAAAAGCAGGATTAAATTGAACCCACCCTACAACATCAGAACCCCAAGCATAGCCTATTAGACTAGAACTACTACGAGATACTTCATTAGCCCAACTGCCCGACATCTTGATCCAGCCATCCCAACCATTTAGATCTGCAGAAAGGACTTTTGCCCAACCAGTAACCGTATTATCTGATTCAAGTTTAACTCCATGATTTGGCGCTTCAGGATATCCGGAAGAAGGCGCAAAATCTATCCATCCAATATTTTCACTCCAACCATATCCTGAAAAATCGCCACTGGTCTGGTTGATATTTACTCCATAACTAGAGGAACCGCATGAGGATGTATCAGTACAATTAAAACTAATCCAACCGATATTCTCAGACCACGCCCAACCTGAAACATTGTCCGTGGCGCTAGCCTCTATCTCAGGCGCTTTATAATCAAAAGCCATCCCTATTGAAAAAATAATAGCAAGAAAGGCAATCAAGGAAAGCAGAGTTTTGTTCTTATTTAAAATTTGCATATTTTATAATAAAATTATTGATTAATCCTTGCTTCTATAGCCGATTTCTCTTCTGGCGCAAGCTCTATTGCGGGAATGCTGTTTATCCTCTCTTCTATCGCTGATTTTTCTTCAGTTGCCAGTTCCTTTACAGGCGCGCTGTTTATCCTTGTTTCAATAGCTAATCTTTCTTCATCTGTTAATCCTATCTTTTCTTCTGATGGTAATTCTTTCTCTCTGACAAATCTCTTATAATAAAATACGCCGGCGATAATTAGAATTAAGATTACCGCTACGGCAACCGCTATCTCTTTAGTATCCATTTTTTTTTCTTCCATATTCTTTATTTTACCCTTTACACCTTAAAATATAAATAAATAATGTGGATAACTTTCTGCCTATTTTAATTATTGCAATCCTTTGCAATTAGAGGCCGGTCCATAGCCGGCTTTCTTGGCCTCATCTTCCGACTCAAACCATATCTTGTTCTCATCTTTAATGCGCAACGCTCCGGAACACCAAGGGAAATGGTATTTCGTTCCGTTTTTTGAAGCCACTATAACTCCCAACTTGGCGGTTGAACCGCCAAGTTGGGAGTTATTACTCATATTTTGAGCGCTAAGTATACTTGCTTGCATATTTTCAATAGTTATTGGCGTCTTACTCTCTTTAATCTTTGAAAGACGACCTAAGCCGAAACTTAAAAAGGCCACGAGGATTATAGTAAGCGAAATGAACATATCCGCCTCATAAGGCTTGATTTTTTTTAAGTATTCTTTTATACTCTGCATATAATTAATTTAACAGAGCTTGTTGCCCAAGTCTATTATATATAGGCATCGGTAAAGGTTCATAATCAAAATGGCGCATAAAAAAGCCGGTGGTTCGGCTAAAAACCTAACGGATTCAAAACCTAAATATTTAGGAGTTAAATTATATGACGGACAAACCGCAAAAGCCGGTTCTATTCTCGTGCGACAAAGAGGCACCAACTTTACAGCCGGCGCAAACACAAAAGTCAGCAAAGATCACACTATATTCGCGCTTAAAGAAGGAACTGTAAAATATTCTTCTAAAAAGAAACAAAACTTTGATGGCACATCAAAACAAGTAAAAGTTGTGAACATCGTCTAAAATTAAAAAAAATCAAAACTTGATTTCCGAAAACTGTCCCTTGCCGTTTGGCTCTTGCAGGAAATTAAGGTTTTGATTTTTTTAATTTGTAAAGTGAAAAATTAAATCGCCTCTATCTTCACTTTAAGTTTAGCTTTCTTGCTATCAACCTTGACTCCTATCTCAAATTCGCCAATCTCTTTTATAGGATGCTCAAGATCTATATTATCAACCGGTATTTCCATATTAATTTGATCATTAACAGCTTTCGCAATCTCCTCTTTATGCACACCGGCAAAAAGATGACCTTTGCCATTCGCTTTTTCTTTCAAAAAGATTTCTTTCCCGTCTAACTCGGCAAGGTTCTTCAAAAGGAGATCTTTTTGAATATTGGCATTATCAATATTCTGTTTTTTTACAATATCAATCTTCTTTATATTTTTGTCCGTAGCCACCTCGGCAAGACATTTCTTAATAAGAAAATTACGCGCGAAGCCATCACTCGCATTTATAACATCATATTTTTTGCCCACTTTTGGCACATCTTTCAATAAAATTACTTTCATGGTGTTAGAAATTTAGACTAATAATTTTTTATAAAAAAATCAGAAAAATTGATTTCCGAAAACTGTCCCTTGCCGTTTGGCTCTTGCAGGAAATTGATGTTTTCTGATTTTCTTATTTATCCTACTTATTTAACAGTATTTCTATCGCTTTTTCAAGTTGGGGGTCTTTCTCCGCTTCAATATCTTCTTTAGTGATCTTTACCTCCACATCAGGAGTGAGACCCTCATCTGATATTGAAAGACCATCTGGAGTCAGCCATTTGGCAATAGTAATCTTAAGAGAGGTATTAGCCGTCACAGGCACCACCTCCTGCACAGACCCCTTGCCAAAAGTCTTCTCCCCGACGAGAGTCGCTATGCCATGCTCTTTTAACGCGCCGGCGACAATCTCTGAGGCTGAAGCACTCCCCTGATCCACAAGGATGACAAAAGGCAGATTATTGAAGATATCGTATCCCCTACTCTTGTATAAGACATCTTCCTTACCCTCGCCAAAATGCTCACGCGCCACCACCTTGCCGGCAGGCAAAAACCAACTTGAGACCTCAACGGCGGCGTCAAGGAAGCCTCCCGGATTTCCTCTCAAGTCAAGAATCAATTTATCACTGCCGGATAATATAAATTCTCTAAGCGCCTCTCTGAAAGCGTTTGTGGAACCGGCAGAAAAATTATAAAGTTTTATAATAAAAACTCCATTTTCTTTTTGTTCAGTATCAAGAGTAGGTATCTTTATAGTGTCTCTTACAATTTTAATTTCAATCGGTTCGTTATTATCTTTTCTTATCACTGTTAGAACGACAATGGTGCCGATCTCCCCTCTTATCAGATCAACAGCTTTCTCTAGTGACATTTTTATAGTGCTTGTGTCATCAACTTTAATAATCTTATCTCCCGCCTTGATGCCTGCTTTCTCAGCTGGCGTCCCTTTAAGCGGTGAAATAACTGTAAGCATCTCATCCCTGATACCTATCTCTATTCCTACCCCGCCAAATTGTCCTTTTAGTTCAATATCAAAATTTTTGCTTTCACTAGGCGGGAAAAAGACTGAATAAGGGTCGCCGAGTGAAGCGACTAAGCCTTCTATAGCTCCCCACACCTTCTCCTCGTCTGTAACTTTTTTTCCATTTGCCGGATACTTCTCATCGATTAATTTCCACACGCTCCAAAAAGGAGAGAAATCCACTTCAGCCGGCTTACGCTCCTCCTTACCGTATAAATTCGTAACCTTCTCAATAGCCGGACGGTTAGAATATCCAACAAATATACCTGAAATAAAAATACCGCCGACAAAGATTATTACAGCCAAAAATATCAGAAATTTTTTAAATCGCTTCATCACCTCCCCATTATCGCAGAAAACGATTCAAAAATCAAAACCCCATCCGCCGATCGGCGGACGGGGTTTTGATTTTTGAATGATAATTACTTAAAAATTTTTATAACAACTGACCATGCGTCTTGTCCATCTCCTATCGCCGCCATTTTCATCACACGTTCCTGATGCATCATCAGAATACTGTGTCCATCCGGACGGACAACCTGTTGACGGAACATTATTGCAATAACTGATTGTTATCCACGCCTTACCCACACCACCTCCGCCTCCGGCACTTCCCGAATCAATCGCGATAAAACTAAAGTCTCGTGCCGCTGAATTACCACTTGAGTCTAATGTCCAAACTCGCACCTTGGACGCTGATGAAAGCGGATCTTGTTCAAAATAAGCAGCGCCACCCGAGCTGTCTTGGGTCGCAACAACAACAGGCTTACTTGCAAATGGAGTGTTAAAAGTGATGTCATAATACGACGTACCTGTCTTTACAACGGTAAACCCCGATCCCAAGAGTATAGCTCCTGTAGAATCCACAACTCCGCTTACTGTCCTCGTTCCACCCCCGCCGCCAATACAACCATTCGCATCACATACCGTCCCGCTGGCTTTAATATTCCCGACCACATCAAGTTTTTCTGCCGGTGCAATTGTCCCTATGCCTACATTGCCAGTTGCCAGTATGTTTAGGGGGCCTGAAGAAGGGGGTGTACCTCCTGTGCCGCCTATAGACATCATGCCGTCTTGAGGGGTAGTAGTCCAGAAACTGGATCCAATGTCATTTTGCAATCTTAGCCCCTTGTTTGTCCCACTTATAAATAAATTGCCCATAACGTCCATCCTTTCAATAGGGGCGGGCGTCCCGATACCGACATTGCCACCCGATGACGCAAGATAAGTATCCGTATACGTCTGGAAAACACCGCCCACTCCAAAAGCCCCCGCTTTATACTGAGTAGCTGAGCTTATATTCACCGGCGCCGACACATTGCCTAATGGAGGATCCTGACCAGGCGAAGTCCAAGCGAAGGCATAACTTATGCCGATAGCGACTATCAAGCCGAGAAATACTATCTTAAACGACTGAATTATGTTTTTCATATATATTTAAAATGCTAATTAATAATTTAAATTGTGTAATTTATTTAACTCGTCAAGTTGTTGCTGTTTTTCATCGGAAGAAAAAGGCTTGACTTCGGTCTGATTCCTAAAGCCGTCTAATTCACTTAACTGTTCCTGTTTTTCTTGTTCGGAAAGCAGGTTAACGCCCGCTTTCTCTCTTAAATCAATCAATTCATTTTTCTGTGTTTCATTTTCTTCCTGAATACGTAATCCTTCATTATCTAAGATTCCCGCTTCTCTTCTCTTTACATTTATCAATACAAAAATTAAAATACTTACTCCTAAAACTAAAACCGCGGCTTCTATATAATTAAGGTTGGAAAACAGCTCTTTCTTGCGAAGCGGGGTCACTCTCGGATCTATTTTTAACTTCCCATTTGATTCGTCTTTCATTTACCTTAATTCTACAAATAAAAAATAAGATAATCAATGGGAAAAAGTGACTAAATGGGGATAATAATAATTGGCGGTTCAACCGCCAAGACACTTGCCTTTTAAAACCATTTTTGGTAGTATATTCTGACAATGGAAAAAGACCCTACTCCTTCGCTAAAGCTTCGGACGGGCAAGTATTCACAAATTAAATAATAATATTATGAAAAAAGACACTCACCCAGAATATTACACAGACGCAGTCATAAAATGCGCTTGTGGAAACATTATAAAAGCCGGCTCTACTAAAAAAAACATAGAGATGGAAATTTGTAGCGCTTGCCATCCGTTTTTCACCGGAAAAGAGAAACTTATAGACTCAACAGGAAGGGTTGAGAAATTCCGCGCGCGCCTTGAATCATCTAAAATACACCTAGAAAAAACCAAAAAAACTCAAACTAAGTCAAAAAAAGAAGCTAAAGAAGAGACAAAAGCAAAATAACCAAAAACCCCGCTTGCAAATCAGATTTGTGGCCTAAGCCGATGCAAGATGAATATTTACTCTATGTTACCAAAAGAATTAGAAGACTATAAAACAAAATATCTCCAGGAAGAATATTTGCGTATTGAAAATAAGATAAAAGAATTAGAGAAGATAATTATTTCCAACCCTGAGATGAAAGACTTAAGCGAGGAAGAAATTTTATCTCTCTCTAAACAAAAAGACGAAATCTTAAATCAGGCTCGGCTCATTTTAGAAGCCAAGAAACCTGAAGAACAGGAAGAGTCTAAATCAATAATACTTGAGATACGCGCTGGCGCCGGTGGCGATGAAGCTTCTATTTTTGCATTCAATCTTTCGGAAATGTACGGAAAATACGCTGAGAAAAACAATTGGAGCGTTACAAAACTGGACGAATCAAAAAGCGCTTCCGGCGGATATAAAGAAGCGGTTTTTGAAATTAAAGGAACTGACGCTTATAAAAAACTGAGGCTTGAATCCGGAGTACATCGCGTCCAAAGAGTGCCGGCAACAGAAAAATCCGGCAGAATACACACTTCAACCGCATCAGTTGCAGTAATGCCCCTTAGACCGAAAAGCTCCTTAATTGAAATAAAACCGGAAGATATTGAAATAACATTTGCGCGCTCAGGCGGCGCAGGCGGACAAAATGTAAACAAAGTTGAAACAGCTGTCCGCATAGTCCACAAGCCATCCGGTCTTATGGTTCATTGCACTAGCGAAAGAAGCCAATTGAAAAATAAAGAAAAAGCGCTCAGTCTTCTTTCAAGCAGACTTGAAGACATAAAGCGCCAAGAAGAAGAAAAAAAATTGGCCAGTGAAAGAAAAGGCCAAATAGGCACAGGGGACAGATCAGAAAAAATTAGAACTTATAATTTTCTTCAAGACAGGATAACAGACCACCGCATAAAGAAATCTTGGAGCAATATAGAGAATATTCTAAATGGAAATCTTGATCCTATAATAGATAGTCTGCTTGAAGAAGAAAAGGCTCTTCTTCAATAATATATTACAAACTACAAGCCGAGTATATTTATCTGGCTTTGATATTTAGCGGCTATTTCCATAACATCATCTCCATAAAAAGCATAAGCCGGTTTCTGCCAATTGCCTCCGGCCAGATATCTAAGCGCGGCTCGGCGCTCAGCCTCATATCCGCCGGCCGCCGCTCCATTATCTTTTAGAAGTAATCCTGAAGCCATAAAAGCATCTTCCGGATTCCATGGGCTAGGCGGATTATTACCTGTCTTTTTTGCTATCAAATCTTTATACAAACTCCAAGTTGTAGGCATAAACTGCGCCGGACCCATAGCGCCTCCGCACCCGTAATAAGGAGCTTTAGATACAGGCAAAATATCAGGATTAAGCCTTAACTCGCTTGTTATTTCCATAAACGCAGTCTTTTGCTTTTCAGCAGAAGTCTTATACCCTATCCTGATATAACAATCATATAAATCATCTTTCCAGTTACCAGAGCCTACATTAGCGCCTAAATTTGATTCTTCCGTTATTATGCCAAGTAGAAACGCCGGTCTTACGCCCGTCTCCCTAAAAACATTATTCGCATAAAGAAGCGCCTTTTCAAAAGGAATAGCGTCAGACCCCCTTAGGACAAACAAGGCGCTCTTTATCTCTGCCGCGCTTTTTTGCTTCTCTTTCAAAATCTCCTGATATTTTTTCTCTTCGCCCTTAGTGATTTTTAAAATCTGCTCCTTCTCTTTCTTATACTCTTGATTCTTTTTTTCTTGAAGCTCCTGAATTGACTTTAGTTCATATTGCTCAGTCCTAGCCGACACAAGCTCCTCTTTCTCCGCTTGAGTTTTAGTAACATCATTTCTCAGTTCATTAAACGAATCTTGTACCGCCTCTTCTATAAAACCGAAAGTGTCTAAGTCGTTGAAAAAATCGGACATATCCTCATACCCTAATATAACCTCAATAAGAGAGGTTGAATCAATCTCATTAGTCCTCCTTAAAAGCTCGCCCAGAGACTCCTTCTCTCTATCTATCTTTGAAGATAATATCCCTATGACACCTTCTTTCTCTTTTATTGAGTTTCCTAATTTTTTTATAGCTAAATCTCTTGCCTTAATCTCAAGCCGCGATTTTTCTATCTTACTTTCAAAAATTGCAATATCTCTCTCAAGTGTTGTTGATTCTCTTTGCTTTTCTTTGATTATGGAATTTTGAGCATCAATCTGCCTTTCAATATCAGCGAGCTCTGCTTCAAGTTCCGCTCTTTTTTTAATAACCGTATCAGGGTCTAAAATTTCCGCAGACAAAGAATTGTACCCGGATAAAAAAACAAAAATGGATAGAAAGATAGCGAAAAAAAATAAATTTTTTTTTAACATAAATGAGGCTCTTTTTTTAAAGAGATTATTTTATCCTTCAACTTCAGCTTCAACTTCTTCTTTCTTGCCCTTCTTCTCTACTTCAATATCTGCTATTGTTTTTTCTACTTCTTCCACTTTTTCTTCCCTAGGAGCTTCTACCAAGACGATACTCTCGTCTCCTTTAGTGATAAGTTTAACGCCGGAAGGCATTGGAATTTGAGAAGCAATAATATGATCACCCAAATTAACAAGTACTGAAATATCCACCTCAAGACTATGAGGAAGATTTGCAGGAAGAGCTTCAACCTCAATCTCGTGCATCACTTTTACAAGCATGCCGCCTAATCCTTTTACAGCAGGCGATATACCGACAAATTCAAGAAAAATACTTGCTTCAACCGGTTTATTCATCAGAGCGGCATAAAAATCAACATGAAGAGGCTCTCTTGAAACAGGGTCAATAGATACTTCATGAATAAGAACGCTTAAGGGTTTATTATCAAGCTTTAAATCAACAACAGTTGATTCTCCAGCCTCATTAAATACTTTTTTAAAATCTACAGAAGAAACAAATATTGATACAGGCTTAGTCTTAGGTCCATAAACAACCGCAGGAAGCTTCCCGCCTAGACGGGATTCCTTGAGTCTCTTCCTTAAAACATCGCGTTTTTCAGCGTTTAACATTAATTTTGTCATCCTCCTATTATATATATTTTTGTCTATAAATCAACCCCGTCGCTCGCGAGCGACGGGGTCAACTACCTAAACGCCTCACTCCTAAACCTAAACGGCTCATTCCCCTTAAGGAATGAGCCGTTTAGCATTGAGCCCTGCCTACCGGCAGGCAGGCGTTTAATTGTTACCTTAACTTAAGTCAAACCTACCTCGCCATCCCCTGAAGTTGCAACATCAAAGCCTCTACCAGTTGAGCTAAAAGATCTTGCAAGATCGCCTGAAGTTCTTCAATCTGTTTCATCAAGAGGGCTTTCAGGGCATCTTCGGAGGTTGGGATTGTCTGCCCAGGTAGGGTGCTTACTCCCCCACCATAGGTGGAAAGGGTGGCACCTAAGACGGCCATGATCTTGGCACGGGTGCCGGGACCGGCAAGACCGTAGCCTGTGGTGTAAGGGGAACCGGAAGAGATGATATTGTATTTCTTTTGGAATCTTTCGACGGCTCTTTGAGTTAAGGCGCCGTAGTAGCCGGAAGTGATCCCTTCGGGATAGATCTCTTTGTCCTGAGCTAAGTATTGTTGGAGGAGTTTGACTTGATTGTTTTCCATACCGATGGAGAACGGACCCTCTAGCGGTGGGAGAGTGGTGATGGTTGGGGTGAAGATAGGAAGAGAGGTTGGTGTTGTTTGGGTGGAGATAGAGGTCTGACCGAGTTTCGGAGTGGCAGTGACGATAATCGGATTGGAGTAGTTAGGTTTCTTGTCGTAAGAGTAGATGGCGTAATAGTAAGGGGTATTGTTGGAAAGATTAATGTCGGTGTATTCGTTGTCTGTTCCTTCATAGATTACTTCTCCTTGAGTCTGGGCTTGAGTGAAAGTGGAGAGGTTAGAGATAGGAGTAAGAGAACGGACGACCGCCACACGGACAAAGTCGGAGTCGGGTGGGTTGGTCCAAGTAAGGGTGGCTTGGTTCTCGGCGGATTGGGCGGTGAAGGCTTGAGGGACAGCTGGTGGAGTGGTGTCGTAGTAGTTACCGCCGCCGCCGTAGGATCCGCCTCCTCCTCCCCCACCTGAAGTGACGGTGGTGGTGTTTCCGGTGGTAGTTGGAGATGTGACATTGATACTGACTCTGTTTTCTGAGGAGATGGTACCTCTCTGGGCGATCACTTTAGCGGTGTAACTTCCGACGGTGGGGTAAGTACAGGTGTGGGTTTCTAATGGGCCTTGAGTGTTGTAGTCGGTGGTGATGTTGGTGCCGGTGTCTTCCCTGTTGCAATAGAAGGTGTAGGTGGTCTGACCTAAGGTGTCGCCGGCGGATGAGGCAGTGAGGTTGATGGATAATGGTGGGTTGCCTGATGTTTTGTTGGCGGAGAGATTGACGGAGAGGGTGAGAGAGTGAGTGGTGTCACTAGCGATGTTGGAGAGGGGTGAGACATTACCGGCATCGTCGGTGGTTTTCAGGGCAAAGTAGTAGGTGGTGGCTGAAGAGAGGCCGGCGATAGGATAAGATTCCGAGGTGCCGGAGACTTTAGGGGTTGGTTCTCCGGTGACTTGAGTGGTAGAAGAGAAATTTGTGTCGTCTATCGGTGAAGTTGAATACCTTATATCGTAAGAGCGGGTGGCACCTTGGGTGCCATCATCTCCCGGTGCGGTCCAGTTTAGAGTAATGGAGGTGTGGTTGATGAAGGAGGTGGAGAGGTTGGTGATGGCAGAAGGTGGGGTGGTGTCCGGAACTCCTGAAGTAGTGAAGGTCTGGTCGGTGGAGATAGAGTTGTTGCCTGAAGCGTCAACTGACCTTACTCGGTAGTGGTAGAGGGTAGAAGGTGAAAGGTTGTTTAAGGTCTGACTGTGGGTGGTGGTCAGGTTGGAGTTTAAGTTGGTGGCAGTACCATAAGAAGTGGAGAGACCATACTCTACCTGAGTGTCTGACGGTTCGTTGGTGGCCCAGGAGATGGTGGCGGAGTTTGGGCCGATTGAGGTTGCGGTGATGGCGGTGAGGACTGGGGCGGTGGTGTCGGCTGGTGGATTGTATTCGTTGTTGTCGGTGGTGGAAGTACAACCGGGGTCTGAAGGGTAGTCAGTAAAACCATCACTGTCGTTGTCGGTGCCGTCGGAACATTGGTAGGTGGGAGTACTTATCCCCCCTATCGTTACAGGATAACCGCTTGCGTTCACTTTGCCGGAGGCGTCTATGACATAGAGATAGACTGTCTGGCCGGGAGTGAACGCACCTTGATTTGCGGTGAGAGTGATAGAGTTGGGAGACCATGCGGATGGTATTTGGATTTCGCACTGAATGCGAGTAGCCCATGTAGAACTATTGCAAAGCTCTGTTCTGGATTTTGTATTATCAATATATACATCATCCATCCATATTTCATATTTCCCCCCAACGGCATTAACATACATATGAGGAGAAGTAAATGTATCTATTTTCTCATTTGCAATGGTCGCTGTTCTTGTTACGGTAACATTCTTAGGATTTTTCTGCGCATAATTTAACCAGTACTCCAGTTCTCCGTTTGCGGTATCAGCAGGGCTTGACAACTTAATCCACATTTCCACTCGATGCCATGTGTTAGTCGCATAACCGCCACCATCGTATACCCCCGTCTGCCCATTCCCTACATCATAATGAGAGTTCCATTCTGTAGGAAACCAAGTAACTCCCATATATGGAGGCTGATTGTAAGAAGGTACGGTACTCCAATTTCCAATTCTGCCAATCTTCCACATTCTTGAACCCGAAGCGACAGTTTGATCAATTCTCGTCAAATAACTGACATAAACTTGATCGCTTTCAGGAAATGTTTTCTTTATAAACCCGAATTCCTGAGTCTCCGACGCTTGACTGCCTTCCGGGGGGTCTACCATGTAATAGGAAGAACGGGAACCGGCACCGTAAGCCTGCGCGGTATTTATAGAAGTATTCGGTTGAGTCGCGGCGTTCGATTCAATCCATCCATTTTTTCCGGTTATCTCATCCCCGTTCACGCCCCACTCAAAGTTTTCCCATACCATTGGGGTGGCTGAAGCTTTTAATCCGAAATTGCTACCCGTTAGCGTGACACTGGAACCATGATTGAACGTGCTCGAGACTCCACTCACCACAGGGTCACCCAAGGTAGGTGGGGCACTTGTCCCTCCTATCGTTATCTGTTTGCCGGCGCTGACATTGCCGTTGGCGTCTATGACATAGAGGTAGGCGGTTTGGCCGGGGGTGAAAGAGCCTTGTCTTACTGTCGCCGTGATAGAGCTGTCGCTCCAGGAAGTTACAGTAGCTATGGCAAGATTGGTGCTGGCATTGTAGGTGGAGGCGTTGCCTATTTCTACTCTTGCGCGGGCGTTTGGTCCGGTTGCCAAATAGACGTCGTCAAACCTTGGGGCGCTTTCAGCACAGTCGTTGCACCACCTTTCGTATGCATTAAAAGAGAAGTGTTTGAATAATCCTCCTGGATTAAGTACTGGTCCTGAATAACCTACTCTTTGAGACACAGCGATATTCGCTTGATCAGAAGGGCTCATAATCCAAGCATTCTCCCGGCCTGAAGAATCGGAAGCGCCGTGTATCCAGCCGGACAATCTGTACCATTTCCCTTTTTGCATGGATACAGAAGGTGAGAAATAATGTTCGCCGGTAGCGCTTCCGTTACCAAAAAAATAAATGGAGCTGACGGTGCTGTTACTGCTAGGCATAGATGAAAACATAGTCCTATCATTTAATGTAGTGGTGTCATAAAACCATGCGTATTTAATATTACAAATCCCCCCATCTTTGCAGGGGAAACTAGAAGTGGTCGGCCAATAGACCCAATATGAAAGATAAACATCCGAAGAGTTTAAATTATCAATAAAGGCGGCGCTGGTAGAATCTGAACTGCCGGGGTTGGTTTGCTTCGTGGCATCCCCCTTAAACGCCATATTCCCCGAAACGGAATAGGTATTATCATACTTTGGCGGGTTGCTGTTATCTCCACCCCCCACTCTGTCCCATTTTCCTATGGTAGCAGAGTTTGCGCCGGTTGCGACAACACTTCCGTTCGTCCCCCTCTCAAAATCGTCAAAGACTACGATGTTGGGTCCATTGGCGCCAAAGCTACTGCCCGTGATTGTGATTGCAGAATCATTAGTGAATGCTCCCGACACTCCACTTACCGAAGGGGTGCCTGATGTAGGAGCAGAATACAAAGTTAAGTAATCTTCAACAGACCAGCCGGTTAGACCTGAATCATATTGAACTTGCCACCACCAGAAGCTATCGGCGTAAGTTGGGCCACCTGTTACAGTGCCTAAGTTTCCTTGAGCTTCCGTACCCAAGAGGGTGCCAGTAGCGGAAGGGGTTTGTCTGACATTTAAGGTGGAGGTTGTTTGGACTCTGTTGTTTAAGCTGAATTTGGTGGAGGTATTGATAGTGTAGGTCTGGGTTTTGACGCCTTCGGTGTTTCCCGCCGTATCTACGGAAAAGTATTTTAATGTTGTGGTCTGCGGTATGGAGATGGCTGATGAATAGACTGTTAATGAAATGGTTGGGGTTGAACCGTCGATGGTGTAGTAAGTGGTTGCTGTCTCGTTAGTGGAGAGGGTTACTGTCTGAGCTCCGTTGTAGGTGCCACCTAATAATGAAGTGGTGGTAGTCGGCGCTGTGATGTCAGTCAGTGGGACACTTGTCCCTCCTATCGTTATCTGTTTGCCGGCGCTGACATTGCCGTTGGCGTCTATGACATAAAGGTAGGCGGTTTGGCCGGGGGTGAAGGAGCCTTGCCTTACCGTCGCGGCAATGGAGCTGTCGCTCCAGGAAGTTACAGTAGCTATCGAAAGATTGGTGCTGGCGGAATACGTGGAAGCATTACCTATTTCCACTCTTGCTCTTGCATTCGATCCGGTTGCCATATATACATCATCAAATCTTGGCGCGCTTTCAGCGCAGTCATTGCACCATCTCGCCCATGAGCTAAAAGAAAAAGTTTTAAATACATCGCCAATATCCTTGAATATCTGACCTGTCCAATTGACCTTTTGGGTAACAGGTATTGCATCATCTGTGCTGACCACCCATAACGTCTTTTCACTGGAAGAATCAGGGGTTGCATGAACCCATGCCGACACCCGATACCATTTCCCTTTAGCCATATTCAGGGTATACCAGTTTGCAGTACCACCAAAACAGTCATTACAAGAAACAGCCCAGCTTGAATAAGGTGGAGTTGTCCCGCCCGGCAAACCGACAGGTAAAACCTGGTCATCATAGCGAGTATCCGCGCCATATAGCCACGCTACTTTCCAGTTACAGATCCCCCTGTTATAACAAGGGAAGCTCGAAGTCGTTGGCAAGTAATACCAGTAGGATAAAAATACATCTCCCGTATCAATTCCATCTACAAAAGCGGCTGAGTTTGAATCTGTGCCTGTATTGGTCTTAACAGTATAATCAGACTTCATAGCCCTGCTCCCGGAAACAGAAAAAATATTATCATAAACAGGCGGGTTATTATTGTCGCCACCGCCCACTCTGTCCCATTTTCCTACGGTAGCAGAATTTGCTCCTGTGGAAACAACAGACCCGTTTGTACCACCCTCAAAATCGTCAAAGACTACGATGTTTGGTCCATTGGACCCAAAGCTACTGCCCGTGATTGTGATTGCAGAATCATTAGTGAATGCTCCCGACACTCCACTTACCGAAGGGGTGCCTGTTGTAGGAGCTGACGCGACAGAGAAGGTGATCGGATAGTCTGAGGTGTTAGGGTTGCCGGCCGTGTCTTGGCACCTTATGTAGTAGGTGTAGGATGTGCCACCTGTGAGACCGGTTAAGGTGGTGGTGTGGCTAGTGCCTCCGGTGATGGAGAAAGTGTTTGGTATGGAAGCGTAGGCGGTGTTTGAGTTTACGCCGTACTTACAGGTGGCGTTCTCGTCGGTGGTGATTGATAGTGTGGTGGAGGTGGTGCCGGATGTTAGGGTGCCTGTGGGTGAGCCGGTAGACCGAGTGGGTGGAGTGATGTCGGTGGGCGCATTGTATTCGTCGTTGTCGGTGGTAGAAGTACAGCCCGAGTCAGAAGGATAGTCGGTGAGGCCGTTTCCGTCGTTGTCTAGGCCGTCGGAGCATTGGTAGGAAGGTGGTGGAGTACCACCTGAAGTTTCATCCGCGCCGATATCCCAAGTCCCTGAACGGGTCTCTCCATCTATGTCTGTGGAGAAAGCTAGATTTGCATCTCCTGATAAGTCTGTTCCTGAATCTTTCGCCCCTGTATCGCCTGAAACAAGATGGAAGTCTTTACTTGTTGAATCTACAAAAAAGACGGTAGTAGAGTTTTTTGAATTTGATCCGGGAGCGTCTGCCTGAGAATGGCCAGATAGGTTGTTAGTCGAAGCGACATTAAAAGTGCCGTTATAATTGTCTGTGTTGTTGTAAACAAGATTATTTTTTGCAACCACCACTTCATAAATCCCCGTATAAACATATATCCCCACCGCCGAACCTGTTATCGTATTATTATAAATATAAGTTATCTCATTATAACCATAGGCATTTATCCCTATTCCGTAAGTTCCCGGCTTATCATAAAGAATGTTGTTCCAAATTTTATTTATATTACTCGTATTGTTAAAATACTGAATCAATATCAATGCGCCACCGCCGTTGAGACTGACATTGTTAGCTAATGCCGATTTAACTATGTTGTTAGAAATTTGAACATAGGGTTTAGCTACATTCACGTTTATAGCACCGTTGTTCCAGTTTCCTGAATTGGTTTGATAAACCTGAAGCCCATCGATTCTGGTGTATTGTTCTTGGATATTTAAAGTGTTTCCTCCGGCTTGTAGCATATACCTCCCCGTATCCCACTTTCCTGTGTGCCTCGCCTCCGGCGCAGTATATATCCTAATATATCTAGTCGCGTCTGTAGTCCAACCGTCTATAGTGACAGCGGTAGTATCAGGGTTAGTCCAGGTCCCTTCGATACGGGCGACGGCTATTTCATCGGTAGCGGTGAGGTCCCTCTGTTCTCCGGCTTCCCATGCGGAGAGTGAAGTGTAGTCCCCTGTTCCATCTTCTCTTATCGTCTTTATTGATTCTGTGGCTGCTTCTGTAGTTTGAGTGAAAGAGGAGAAGAGGAGGAAGAGAGAGATAGCTAAAAGGATAAGTTTACTGGTAAGGTTTCTGTTTGTTTTTACCCCTTCTCTCCCTTTGAATAATTTTAATATCATCCCAATTGAAATTTAGATTAATAATCTTTGCCCGTAAGTATTTATGGTTAATAAATTTCAAACGGGATTAATATCATACTATTATACCTTTTTTAGTGGGGGGGGGTATAAGGATGTTATCCACAGGGGGCTGTCTGCGCAAAAAAAAGGAGGGGGGATTAAGGATAAACACTATTTACAACATAAGCGCTATCCATACCAGCGTGGCCGGTGCAATAAGTGTATGGAGAAGGGCAACATGAGGGAGTGACACGAATTCCAAAAACAAAATCTTCTTCACTCATTGGCCAACCGCCGGTCCACCTGCCACATTTATATTGAGCCGATTCGGGGTGATCTGGATTTTCCAATTGAGATATTAACATATAATATCTGCCACTTGGGGAAGCTCCGTAGGCATATAAATATTGACCGGCCTCCCAAGGAGACCAGCCGGTATTCAATGGGTCTCGTGGAACAGAGGTCAAGTAACCTTCAGAAACCAAAATATCCAAAAAGTCATCGTCGTAACTTGAACGATCAAAATTATAAATATCCGCATCTATCTCTGACGGTAAGGGGTATCTATTATTGTCAATAGCAAAATTCTCCAAAGCGCTTGCAATGGTATTCAAATCTTGGACTCTTTTAGTGTCTCTCGCGCTAGCCCTTGCTCTGCTTAAGGTTGCCCCTATAACAGAAGCCAAAAGACCAATTATCGCAATAACGACAAGAAGCTCTAATAATGTAAATCCCTTTCTGTTAGATTTGGTCATATGATAATCCGGATTATCTAACCGGATTCTTATTTTTTAACTATATTGAGAGGGGTCTGCCCTTCGGCGACGGCGATGATATTTGCCGAGGCGAGCTCAGCCATCTTCCCTCGAGTCTCTTCTGTGGCTGAAGCCGCGTGAGGCGTCAAGACCACATTATGAAGTTCTGATAAGCCCGGTGCAAGCGCCGGCTCATTTTCATATACATCCAAAGCTGCACCTTTAATAATTTTATTCTTAAGAGCCTCTACAAGCGCTGTCTCATCTATAATTGGCCCACGTGAAGTATTTACCAGATAAGCCGATGACTTCATTAAAGAAAGTCGCTTTTTATTTATAAGATGATGCGTTGAATCAAGAAGTGGAACGTGAATTGACACAAAATCTGCTTCTTTCAAAAGGTCATCCACACTCTCTCTAAACTCGGCATTATATTCTTTCTCAAATTCTTCGTTTCTTTTTATGTCATAGTAGATAATCTTCATCTCAAATCCGCGAGAAGCATGGTGAGCAACCCTTGTGCCGATCCTCCCTAAGCCCAACACACCAAGAGTCCTTCCAGTGACATCATTACCAAGCATCAGCATCGGTGCCCAGCCTACATACTTGCCAGCGCGAGTGAATCTGTCTCCCTCTGTTATTCTCTGAGCAATAGACAAAAGCAAACCGAAAGCATGTTCGGCGACAGTTTCAGTCAAGACCCCGGGTGTGTTTGTTATCATCACTCCCTTTTTGTTTGCTTCTTCTACGTTGATATTGTTATAACCAACAGCGTAATTAGCAAAGATCTTCGCCTTCGGCGCCGCATCAAACACCTCGCCGTCAATCGTGTCCGTAAGAAGACACAGCACGGCGTCATACTCTTTCTGTTTTAAAGCGAAGATAAGCTCGTCCTTAGACAATACTTTATCTTCAGGATTTACATCCACTTCGTAACCCTTATCTTGGAGCATCTTTATACCCACCTCCGGAATCCTTCTTGTGATATATACTTTCATAAAATTTTTTGAATTACTTATTAATCTACTCTTTGGAAAAATTTCATAGTTGTTTTCCGAAGAATTTCCCTTATGACCGTTCTGGAGGGAAATAAGCTATGAAATTTTTCCAAAATACTTAAATACCATTAAACAGCCTCAATCTTTGATTGACTTTCTCTTCTATTGCCGACACAACCGGCTTCATTATCCTGTACGGCGCCATCTCGTCAGGGTTTTCTTCAAGCGATTTTTTCATCGCCTCTTTATAAACGACCCTAAGTTCAGTGCTGATATGAATCAAAGAGATACCCGCTTCCACCGCCTCTTTAAAATTGTCATCAGAGATACCGGAGCCTCCATGGAGCACGAGTGGCACGCTGACAGACTCTTTTATTTCTTTGATCCTATCAATATTCAACTTCGGGTTAGGGGCATTTTTCAACATACCATGGATATTGCCGACAGAAGGAGAGAAGAGATCCACCCCCGTCTCTTCCACAAATCTTCTAGCATCTTCGGGTGTAGTCAGCTGGTCTAAAGAGACCCCCTCCGGCACCTCATCAAGCAATTTAGAAGATTGTCCTATGTAGCCTAACTCCGCTTCTATAAGGACATCAGGGTTAGCAGACCGCGCATAATCCACACACTCTTTCGTTATCTTTATATTCTCTTCCATCGGTAGTTTAGCGCCATCAAAAATCACGGAATCAAAGCCAGCGTCAATGGCCTCTTTCACTCTCTCAAGCGAATAAGTATGATCGGCATTTATGAAGATCGGATAATCAAATTCCTCGCGCAAACTTTTCACAAGCGCCACTGATTGTTTGATGCCGATAAAATCTCTCTCCCCTTCCGACACACCGATGACAACAGGCAAGTTAAGTTTCTTTGCGGCGTTAAAAATCCCTCTCAACACCTCAATATTAGCGATATTAAAATGCCCGACGGCCCTCTTCCCTTCTCTTGCTTCCTCCAAAACTTGTTTTAAAGTGGTATTCATATTTTATCCTACATCAAATTCACAGGATTTTTATACGTTTTCATCTTAAATAAATAATATTCGTTCTGTTCGTGAAAAATTCTCCCTTGCTCCGCGTGGAACCCATAATTTTTCTACTCCATAACTCATTTATTTATAGTTAATCCTCAAAAGTATAAAAATCTTGTGAACTTGATATTTAATTTTTAATTTTTTATGACCTAAGCACTTCATATTTATATCAATCTCGGCTCGTAACCGACAGGCGCTTTAGCTAAATTCTCTTCAAGCTTTTCTCTGGTAAGAAGTCCTGCTCGAGCCCCTATATACTGAACAACAGACATAGAATTAATAGGCCCCCATCTTAAAGCTTGCGGTATATCAAATCCAAGAGCGATTGCTGATGTAAATGCCGAAGAGAAAGAATCTCCGGCGCCAGTCCTATCCACAGGCGCACTTGGATCCGGGTAGATCGGCATCTGCCAGAAACGTTCGCCATTATAGACAAAGGCTCCGTTTCTCCCGTCAGTGATAACCGTAATTTTCGGTCCTAAAGCGGAAACTTCTTGCAATAATTTTTTAATATCTCCTTCCTTGTTTCCCAATATCTTCTGCGCTTCTTCTTTGTTACAGAAAAATATTTCCGCTCTTTTATAAATCCCCGCCAATGAATCTTTACCGAACTTTATCTGATAAGTTCCCGGCTGGAAAGCGAGTTTGACTTCAGGATTATCATTCAAATATTTCTCTATGACCGAGTGGAAAGAGAGAGAGCCCGCTCCAAGAGAAGATAAGTATATCCATCGCGGTTTGCCTATGTCAGGCAAGTCGTAAGCATATTCCTCATGCTTTATTAAAATAGTTCTTTCTCCTTTATATAAAAGGACGTAATGATAATTTGTTTTCTTCCCTTCGTGAGATTTTATAAATTCTATACCGAGATTCTCTTTCTTTAGAGTTTCAACGCACTCGCGGCCGAAATAGTCATTGCCTATATTTGACACCAGAGCTGTTTTTAAACCCAAGCGAGATGCGCTTACTGCCGCATTCGGACTATTGCCTACACCCGGGACTATATGCACGTCTTTATAAGGAATTTTGTCGCCGAAACTCATACAAATCTTAGTAAGACCATCATCTCTCTCCACCTCAGCTTCTTTCTCTTCAAGTTCTATAAAAGCGTCTGTTACAACATCCCCAATTGCTATAAAATCATACATAACTATTTAATATTTAATCATTACCTTTTAATTTAATAACTTTTCTAACTGCATCTTTTATCCCGTTTATGCCCATACCGTAATGCTCCACAAGTTCTTCTTGAGTACCGGACTGCCCGAATTTATCTTCCACGCCCACAAACTCCATTGGAACAGGATAATTTTTAGCTAAAACTTCAGCCACGGCGCTCCCCATGCCTCCAAGAACTTGATGCTCTTCAACCGTCACTACTCTGCCGGCTTTCTTTGCAATATCTATTACAGAAACTTCGTCCATCGGCTTAATGGTATGATTATTTAAAACTAAACATCCTATCCCCTCTTTAGCAAGTTCTTCTGCCGCCATAAGCGAATTGTAAACAGATGGACCGCAAGCAATAATGACAACTTGCGGATCCTCGTCATCGCGTAAAAGATTAGCCTTACCGACTTCAAACGGCGATTCTTCTGTCGTAACAATAGGGGTCGGTTCGCGGGCAAATCGCAAATAGAAAGGTCCTTCAATCTTTGATGCTTGATAAGTTGCCTTTTTCGCTTCTATAGCATCACATGGAACAACAACATTCATCCTCGGGATAACTCTCGTGATAGCGATATCTTCAATAGCTTGATGTGTGCCTCCGTCCGGACCCACTGATATACCGGCGTGCGCGCCGGCTACTTTAACATTTGAATTATTGTAACAGATGGTGGTTCTTATCTGCTCCCAATTTCTGCCGGGAGAAAACATCGCGTACGATGCAATGAAAGGCACTTTCCCCATAGCGGCCATACCGGAAGCAACAGAAGCCATAGACTGCTCTCCTATTCCCATCTCCACAAATCTCTCAGGAAATTTTTTTGAAAAAGTAGAGGTCTTAGTGGAGTCAGTAAGATCCGCGCAGAGCGCCACAATATTTGGATTCTCATCGCCTGCCATCAGAAGACCGTCGCCGTAACCAAACCTGATAGGAGTTTGCTCTACATCTTTATCTAAAAGTTTTGGATTTAATTTTTGATCTGGGTTTAACATATTATAAAAATATCATTCATGCTCAGACTTTATCTTACCTCCCAATGTTCGCAACTGGTTCAAAGCTTCTTTAGCTTCATCTTTATTTGGCGGCTTGCCATGCCATTCAAATTTCCTCTCCATAAACTCTACCCCTTTGCCTGGTATAGTATGCGCGATAATTACAGAAGGCTTGGAAAACATAGCCTGAGCCTGCCCTATCGCATCATTGATTGAATCAAAATTATGCCCATCAACTTCAAGAACATGCCAATTAAAACTCTCAAATTTATCGCGAAGCGAATCAAGAGGCATAATATCTTCAGTGAAGCCGTCTATCTGGATATTATTCCTGTCTATAATGCCTATTATGTTGTGAAGCTTCTCTCTTCCTGCCATCATTATCGCCTCCCATACTTGCCCGCAATCAAGTTCTCCGTCGCCCATAAGACAGTAGAACCATTTATCATCACTCTTGCCGTCATTCATCCTATTAGCTATAGCCATACCCACTGCTTGAGAAAGACCGGAGCCCAAGGGACCGGAGCTTGTCTCTATGCCGGGAAGCCATTCCCTGTGCGGATGACCTTGCAAACGAGAACCGAATTTACGCAAAGTTTTAAGCTCTTCTATTGGGAAATATCCTGAGTGTGCCATTGCCGCATATAAAACCGGACAAATATGCCCATTAGAAAGGATAACTCTATCTCTTTCGGGCCAACTAGGATTCTTAGGATCATGTTTTAGAATATGAAAATAAAGCAGAGCAAAAATATCTGCCATACCCAAAGGGCCGGCTGAATGACCGGAGCCGGCTTCAAGAAGCATTTCAACAATAGATCTTCTTATATTATTTGCTTTTTCTTCTAAAAATTTTATCTTCTCGTCAAGTAAGCTTGCCATTTTTATATTAAAATCTAATTTTGATTTTTTGTTAAATCCATTAATTTCCTCCAGCTAGCTTCCGCCCCGTTCTCATCAACATACACTGCCGAACCGGCTGTCAGCCTGTTTGCGCCGGCTTTCACAAGCAGAGGAACTGTCTTTATATTAACTCCGCCATCAACAGATATTATAGCATTAGGATACGCCGAGCGTAAACCTTCTATCTTGTGTAAAACTCTTTCATCAAAAGGTTGACCCTGAATCCCAATCTTGGCAATCCCCATAAACTGCACGAAATCAATCTCCGTCATATATTTATCTAGGGCTTCATTTGGCGTATCAATGTTTAAGGCAAGGCCTACTTCCACGCCGGAATTTTTTGCCAAATCTATAGATTTATTCACATTATCAGTAGACTCAATATGGATTATCACTCTTCGAACGCCAGCACTCACCCAATCTTTTATTACAAGCTCTGGATCTTTCACCATCAGATCAACTTCCACGTCTACCCTTCCACTTGGCGGTTGAACCGCCAAATAATTTTTTAAATCAAGTGGATTATTCCAAGTAGTATCAAGAGTAAATACGCCGTCAGTAATATCTATCTGCACCCAAGGAGAAAAATCTTTTACGAGATTAATTTTATTTTTAATCTCTTGCCAATTCTTCTCTAAAATTGCCGGTATTACCTCTACCATGTTCCCTTAAACTTTATTCCTATAATAGGTCCGCGCTCTCCAAGCTCATACATGGGAGAAAAAGTTGTTTGTGGAAATTTGATCCCATCCATCCCAAGCGCAGTCCCCATGAGCCTCCAATTATCACTATCCATGATAAAATCAGCCGTCAATCCTAATGCAAGCTCTTCTACGGAAGCGCCTGTGTTCTTCGCATATCCTATAATGTCATTCCCTTTATGCTCCTGCATGGCGCTTGTTAAATATGTCGATAACGCATAATTCATCGCCTCCGACTTGGCGACAAGTGCCATAATAGCCATAAACTGACCGGGAGAATCTCCTTCTCTCATCGTATTCACAAGAAACTCGCCATATCTTTTATCAGCATTCATACCGGAAACATTGATAGCCGCCGTATTTTTAACATCACCACTCCATTCTGTATACCCTCCAAATAGATTTAAAGTGGTTGTCGCCGTATCTGCACCTTGTCGGAGCGCCTCATTCTCATGTCCAATCTCGTGCACAAGGACAGACATCTTCTGAGCTAACACCACCTCAGGCAAAACTTTAGCAAGTTCAGAGAAACTTATTTTGCCATTATCAAATATCTTCTTAGTCCGGTCAAAATAGCCTTCAATATCAAAGTTGCCATTTTTGTATTCCAGGTAATTATCATTTGCCTCAATAATTTTGGCCTCCATTCTCCCTGCAATGTCAAACACTTTTTCGCCACCTGCCACTTTTTTAATAATCTCGTCGGGAAAAAGATCCGGACTTCCCTTAATTTTATCATTAAGATAACTATTAAAATCACTTGAGAGTCTGTCAAAAGTTTCCAATTCAAAATTCACCCGTTCAGCTACCGCTTCCCTATCCTCTCTATCTTGGATACTCGCCAAATCTTCCACCCTGATTCTTTTGGGAGACTCCGAACTTTCACTTTCTATAATTTCTGAGACAGCAGTGGTGTTATTCGCTCCAAGCGCCACTTTATCTATTTCATTTTCTGAGGCATTTACCGTCCCCGCTTGCAATATACAGGCAGTGATAGAAGCGTATAAAATAGAGCTCCTTAAAGATTTATCTTTGAAAAATTTTTCCGGCCAACTTCCAATAGAATCCTTAAATGATGAGAACCAATTTAAAAAACCTTTTGGATTTTCTTTAATACTTTCATCAACTGATTTTTCTGAAAATACCTCTTGAATATTTTCCTCTTTTCCCGCTTTATCTACAACGGTTTTTTCAAATTGATTTTCAAACATATTAAATTTTATCTATCTTCTCAATCCTTCTTTTGTGTCTTTCTCCATCGGAAAACGAGGTTTCAAGCCACATCCTTACCGCCTCTTTAGCTTCATTTTCAAAAATAAATCTGGCGCCAAGCGACAATATGTTAGCATCATTATGTTCACGAGATAGTTTAATAATATCAAGCGGTCCGCCATAGAAAACAGCCGCCCTCACCCCTTTAATACGGTTAGCGGCTATTGCCTCGCCTTGTCCTGAACCGCCCAAAATTATCGCCCTGTTATTCTCAGGGTCTTCGGCTACTTTTTTTGCCGCAGGAAAAATAAAATCCGGATAATCATCTCCTTCTTCATGATTATGATTCCCGATATCTTCAACTTCAAAACCAAGCTCGCTAAGAAAAGTCTGCAACTTTTCTTTTAATTCAAATCCGGCGTGGTCAGAGGCTAAATAAATCATAAATTATTATTAAACTAATTTCCCGGCTTCAATAACGTGTTTTACCAAACTGTTCGTATACCCCATTTCATTGTCATACCACGAAAGAATCTTCACCAAATCACCGTCTACCACTTTTATAAATTCAAGGTCTACAATAGAAGCATGCGGCAAACCGATAATATCTGATGAGACCAAACCTTCATCGCTGACAGCAAAGATCCCTTTCCATCTCTCATCTTGCGCCGCTTTCTTAAAGATATCTCTTATCTCTTCCGCTGAAGTTTTTCTCTTAGCAAGAAAAGTGAAGTCCGCCACTGAGCCGGACACAACAGGCACGCGCATAGCCATACCGTCAAATTTTCCATCAAGTTCTGTAATGGCTTTTGTCACAGAGATAGCGGCACCGGTAGTAGAAGGAACTATATTCACCGCCGCCGCTCTTCCTCTTCGCCAATCTTTCGCGTCCGGACTATCAACTAGCTTCTGAGTAGAAGTGTAGCCATGAACTGTATTTAAAAATGCTTTTTCCACACCTATCGTCTCGTGCATAATCTGAGCCACAGGAGAAACAGAGTTTGTGGTACAAGATGCATTTGAAGAAACAACGCATGTCTTCAATCCTTCTTCATTTATACCCATAAGGATTGTGTTGCCGTCTACTCCTTCTTCTCCTTTTGCCGGAGCAGATATTACAACCCTCTTAGCACCCGCTTCAATATGCGCTTTAGCTTTGTTGTATTCGGTAAAGAAACCGGTAGATTCCACTACTACATCAATACCAAGTTCTCCCCACGGCAAGACAGACGGATCCTTCTCGCTGAAAAAACCAATCCTTTTCCCGTCTACTATAAGAGCCGGACTTCCCTCTCCTTTTAAAGTAGAGATATCATGTTTAAATTTACCTTGCGCTGAATCATATTTTAAAAGATAAGCAAGATTATCAACATCTCCCAAGTCATTAATAGCCACCACTTCAATCTCTGGAGTAGTACTTGCTAATCTCAAAACTTGCCGACCTATACGGCCAAACCCATTAATTGCCACTTTTATTGCCATATCTTTGATTAAATAAATTAAATAATAATACTGATATTATAACATAATCTCTGATAAACCTTATCCACATAACACTAACTGTCCAACACCGAGTGTTGGACATGAGGGAGCCGTTTACTCTAAAAGTTTTTTAAAAACATCTTCGAGGACTTTCGGATTGGCACTGCCGCGAGTCTTGGCCATCCCCTGACCTATGAAGAACTTCAAGGCATTTTCCTTACCCGCTTTATAATCCGCCACGGCGTTGGGGTTCGACTCTATTATCTCTTTGGCAACTTCCTCTAAAGCGCTTTCGTCACTCGTCTGCGTCAGCCCCTTCTCCTTAATGATAGCCTCTGGGTCTTCCCCGCTTTCAAGCGTTAGCGCTAGCACATCTTTGCCGGCGCGCGAATTAATACTCCCTTCTTTAATAACTCTGATAAGTTTCGCAAAATTCTCAGGAGTGATTTTTATATCAGCAAAACTATACCCTTTGTCTTTCATCAAGCCCAGCAAATCAGTCGTAATATAATTCACAGCAAGCTTCACAGAAGAATCTTCTTTTAAAATGACTGCTGTCTTCTCAAGAAAATCAGCAATACTCTTTTCTTGTATAAAAATATTTAGAATCTTTTCGTCGGCTAAACCATAATCTTTTTTAAATCTTTCTCTTTTTTCCCATGGCAATTCCGGTAAAGGCATATCGCCAAAATCAAGCTCGCTTATTTTAAGCGGAGGCAAATCCGGCTCGGGGAAATATCTATAATCATGCGCGAGCTCTTTTTCCCTCTGCGAATAAGTAATTCCTTTCACTTCGTCAAACCCGCGCGTCTCGTGAACAATTTTCTCTCCTTTATCTAAAATCTCCGACTGCCTCTTTGCTTCATACTCTATGGCGCGCAAAACGGAGCGAAATGAATTTAAATTCTTAACTTCCACTTTGGTACCTAAAACAGATTTACTTTGCAAATCTGTTCGGTCGACCAATCTTTCAGATTGGTTTAGACCAAGCTCTCCGCCTCTGTCCACCATTAAAGGCGCTAAAGAAATATTCGCCTCCACGCGCATCAAGCCCTTCTCCATATCAGCATCTGACACATCAAGATAACGCAAGAGAAGTTGTAGCTCTTGAGCGAATTCACTGGCTTGCTTAGCCGATGTTATGCAAGGCTCTGTCACAAGCTCCATAAGAGGAATCCCGGCTCTGTTATAATCCACATGACTTGAACTCGGATCATCGTCATGCAAAAGCTTGCCCGTATCCTCCTCTAAGTGGATACGAGTAATCTCTACCCCATTTAAAGTGCCGCCTGAGACAAGCGGATATTTATACTGACTTATCTGATAACCTTTAGGAATATCCGGGTAGAAATAATTTTTCCTATCAAATTGAGAATAGTCAGCTAATTTGCCGCCCAAAGCCTTGCCGACAAATAACACCTTTTTCACCGCCTCCTTGTTAGCAACCGGCAAAGTGCCTGGATGTCCCATACAGACAGGACATACGTTAACATTTGGCCGTTTCTCTAAGGGGTCATTCAAAGAATCGCAAAACATTTTAGTCTGCGTCTTTAGCTCTGCATGTATCTCAAGTCCGACAGTGAGCGTATATTTATCCATAATTATATTTTCTTCCATTCCACCTTCTCGCCTCTAAGCTTATGTTCTGTCATTAATAGCTCTCCATATATCCCTTCTATTAAATCGTATTTTTTTTGATTCTTCCAGAGTCACCCATTTAAACTCATCACATTCTTCTTCTTGAAGTTTTACTTCGCCTCCTACGTAATCAGCTGCGCAAGAGATTATTAAAGAAGGCACATCATCTTTACCTATAAGAGCAAGGCTCGTCACATACCAGATATTATCAATCTCAAGACCTGTCTCTTCTTTAACCTCTCTCCTTAGTGTCTTTTCTAATACATTATACCAATGATGATTAGTGTCTTTAGGAAGTTTAAGATAATCGCTTTTCTCCATTCTCCCGCCCGGCACAGTCCACATTCCTGGAAATTTCTTCTTGTCGGGCGCGCGCCTGGTGATAAGATACTTCCCATCTTTTATAATGATGGCGGTGATTGCCACCTCATGAAGATATTCGTTATTTTCCATTATCACATCATTCTACCTTGATCAATAAAAAAAATCAAAAAGCTCTACGGACGTACGACGTCCGTAGGTAGAGCGACGGATGTAAGTCCTACGGACGTCGTACGTCCGTAGAGCCGACGTCCGTAGAGCTACCATCTATATATAGCTATATATAGCTATATATAGCTATATATAGCTCTTGAGCATTTTAATTGCTCTTTATTGTTGCGTAGTCAGAGATGACCCACCCTTCAGTTTTTTCATCTATTGTTATCTTATACCAATCGTCTTTCTCTTCTATCAATGAGTAGGTTTCTTTTGGATAGACTTTAGTTATTTGAGCATAACTAGTCCCAGGGCCACTTCTTACATTAAGCCAGCCTGTGGGTGTGTTTGTTATAATTACTTCTTCTTTTATAATCTCTTCCTCTATTTGTATTGACATACCATCAATCTCATCACTTATCATATCAGTGCTCGTAGCTGAAATAAGAGAATTTTCTACAAGTGGAACAACGTCTTGATTTTGCGATTTTGTACGATGAGAATAAAAAGTATACCCCAAAGACGCTAAAATTAAGATACCAACGAGCAAACTAAGTAAATATTTTAAAATCACTTCTCTTTTGATACTGCTTCCTGATACTTTAGGCAATAAATTTATCCCCCTCCAAGAATCATCAAGACCCCTTAGAGCCAATCCTATGACGTTGGAAAAAAGAACTGACTGTTTTTCTCTATTATTTAAGATCTGCCCATTTTTTAACTTTTCAATAGGATTGCCTATCTTAACTTTTACACCAAGACTCTTTTCTAAATATTCATCTAAACCGGGTAAAGAAGATGACCCTCCCGCTAAAATAATCTCCTCCACTTTTCCATTAACATTATTTTGATAATAATTAATGGCTTTTTTTATTTTATCCAAAACCTCTTCAAAAGAATTTTTCAATATAACAGAAATTTGATGCCCTTCTCCATTATCGTTAAAACCAAAAGTTCTTTTTAATTCTTCGGATTCCTCGCGACTTTTGGCTAATTTATCCATTACAGCTTGAGTTAACTGACTTCCGGCAACGGGCGCTGAAACAGAAAGATGAAGCAATCCATCACGACCAAAGATACTTATGTCGCTTGTCCTTGTGCCAATGTCCACCACCATAGAATTCGCTTTCAAAAATAAGGGTTTCAAAAGAGCGCGCCCAAGAGAAGACGCTTCAACATCTATTATTATAACTTCAAGACCGGCAAGTTCAGCCACTTCTTTGTATTCATCTACTAGATATTTAGGCACAGCGACAAATAATATATGATGAGATTTTTTGGTAGAGACCAAAACGTAATCCCAATAAACAGTATCCAATCCGGATGGGGCGATCTTATTTATCTCACTCATTATCTCTTGTTTCAAATCATCATTCTTCAGATCAATGGGTAACTCAAAATTACGGACAAAAACCTTAGATTCGGGCAAGCTTATAACAACCTTTATCTTTTTTGACGAAGATACGACGTCTCTACCGCCAGCTTTTTCTAAAACTTCCTTTAAACTTAAGACAAGCTTTTCTTTATCTATTATTTTGCCATTCTCAACTATGCCTTCAGGTAAAATAATTCTAGCGTGATTAACAATCTCTCTCTTCCCATTGAGTCTTAAGACTTCAACAGAAGAGTCGCTTATGTCCACGCCTATTGGTAATTTTTTTCTAAAATTAAACATACATATATTTTAAAAATTTTATATCCTCTTATCATATACATAAGACGATATTATTTCAATTTAATAACAAGAAAAACCCTTATTGATTAAACAATAAGGGTTTTTACTCTCCAACATATTTAAATCTCGGGAGTTTCTGACCATCAATTTCCACCTCTTCTAAAAACATTTCAAGTGGCCTTATCCAGATACCACCCTCTCCATAGAGCGCTTTATAGACAACCATCTCCTCTAGAGTTTCAGAGTGCTTTCCCACACCTAAAACTTCGTACCTTTTTCCGCTTTTACTATGTTCATATATTCCAAGTTTTATTTTATCCATAAATTACCTCCTTAATTTTCTTCAATAAGTATAATAAGTATAATACAAATATGCTCTATGTTCAATATTTTTATTTTCAACTTACGGCTATACTTACGGCTATGCTTACGGCTATGCGATAGCCGAGTTCCTAGACAATAATATATTCTTTTTCTATACTGTATTCGGCTCAATAATGTAGTACGCGTGGGGGGGGGCAAAATGCGGCCATAAGTTATTGGATGATTTTGTAAGATCACGACTTGCAGAAAAATCTGATGAAACGAACCTAATGCCCCCAGTAAGGGGATCGAGACCATTGGCCTTAATCACCTTTATTTATTTTCCATGGCACTTTTTATTTCTGGCTATCGCATAGCCAGGTTATAAAATCTTTTCTAAACTGCTCCTTATTAGTATCAAAGATTTCAAAAAACAGATCTCTGTCACCTACGAAAGGATAGTCCTTATTATTTGTCACAATTGAATAATTTGACCACTTATAGCTTTCTAAGAATTCAACTGCTTTTTCCGCGTTATCCAAACCATAATCTTTCCAATTCTTTTTTATTAGTTTAATGGGATTAGAAAAAATGTAATAAGGGATAAATAGAAGATGCTCATCATTTTCTATTTGAATAATTTTTGACCGACCTTGAAACAAAACTCCCGATCTCTTATATTTTAAATTAAAAGATTGAGTATATCCGCTGCTTATTTTTTTAGAAAACATACTGACCCCCTTATCTATTTTTTCCTGAACAAGTATATGGTAATGATTTGGCATAAGGCACCAACACAATATATCCACTAATTCATTGTCTAATTTTGTATTTAACCGTCTCTCAAGCAACGACTGTTCATATTTTCGCCTATCATGATATGAAGCTGTAACTAGATCACTACAATTAAAATCCTTTAAATTATGAATGAAACGTAAATAATCTTCATCTGTTAAAAAGATTTTTCTTTTTTCCACTCCCCTGTTTATAATATGAAAAATATCACCTTTCATCTTTTTTTTTAACTTCTGGCTATCGCATAGCCGGATTATTAATTTTTACCTCCCATGACACTTTTTATATTTCATCCACTGGGCTAATTGTCATGCGGGTCTTTGGGTAGTCCCAAAACCTTTTGTCTTACGAGTGTTTATTTTACTCCCCAGATGGCCCGTCGGTAGGTTGCCGTCGGATCATCTGGGAGTAAAAGTCGGGTTGTCAAAGGTCTGTCTTTTCTCTTTCAAGGACAACCCTATGCTAAGTTCTCAAAGTCATCAAGTTGAGTTGCCCACAGCTGTCTTTTCGTATATTCATTATAACTTATCGGGGTATTCTATCAAGCTGATAGATGCCCACAGTTGGTTAATCTGGCAACGGGACGACGGGTCTCGCAAATTTCTCTACGGAGTTTTCGACTCTCGCAACTCTTTCTGCTCTCTCTATCCTCTCTGCTCTTTCTTTTGTCGGAGTATCGTTCATGAATCCTCGATATCTCTTTTCCAATTCGTGATCAGTCATCATCGTGTAAATTGTCGAGCTCTGGACCGACGAGTGGCCAAGTATATTCATCACATCGGCGCTTGATCCGCCGCTCTTTATAATGTGGTGACCCATATGGTGTCGAAAACTATGAGCGTTCAAGTAGGGCAACTTAGCTCTGTTTGAATAACGCCTCAACATTTCACCGACTCCTCGGATAGTGAATCGTCTGCCTGTCGTATCGTGCTGGCCGGCGCATATCGAGAGAAAGAGAGCATCTGGTTCCTTGAACGCCATTGTCTTTTTTAGGTGTTCTCTTTTTTTCAACCAAGCCCATATACTGTCGTTGGTTGATTGTGTCCAGAATAATTCCCGAAACGGCCGCCTTCCTTTTGATTTCTCAGTATTGATAACCGCTCGGCGTCTCTCCATGTCCAGATCATCTACATCTAATGCAAGCACCTCTCCGTTTCTCGCGCCGGTGTCCCATAACAAATTCACGATGGCTAAGTTTCGGATATGACGAGGATCGGTGGTCTTTACGGGTATGGCGGCAATCAGTTGCCTATAATCCGCCTCTTTTGCAACCCTTGGAAGTTTATGTTCTTTGCTGGGTATCGGAATCAGGTTCTCATCGAGAACTGCATAGTTCTGAAGTCGATAAAATTCAAAGAACTTGCGCAGAGCCATGCACTTCCCGACAAAGCTATTTTGGTCCCATCCCAGTTCTTTCATGCCATTCAAATAGTCCATGACATGATGGATTGATATGTCCTCGATCTGGGGGTTTCGAAGGTAGAGGCAGAATTGTCTCAGTGTCTGATCGTAACCTTTTACGGTCTGAACTTTGACCTTAAACCTGCGCCAGTTAGAAAATTGATCGATTGCTTCTTTAAATTGCATATTTTTTTAAGTTGTAAGGTGCATAAAACAAAACCACCCAGAGTTGGAGCTCACGGGTGGCCTTGTACCTAACCTTGCGGCAGGATTTCCATGCCGCCCTTTTGCAAAAGGGCATGGCATGATTATGATACTACAAAAATCGGTTTAATGGAAGCCTTCGCCCACATTAAGCAACTTCAGTAGCTAGCCAACTCCGTGCTCCAACTCATTTCCGCTTTCGCGGAATTGATTCCCTTTCGGGAAACGGATTTGTTATATGCAGTTGTAAGTTTGCTGTGAAGGCTCGACTTTGGCCTTCAACACAACCCCTATGCTAATCGTCCAGATGAGTCAACCGAGCAATAGTGGATAACTATTCTGGGCTTCTGGGGTTAGCAATATACTACACCATTTCTTCATGGTGGTCAACGATGGGCTTTATTTTTTCTTTATCTTTATTTTAGATTCTTTTAATCTTTTTTTGGCCTTTTATTGGTGAAAAGGGACGAATCTTGTTAAGATGCTCGTATGATAACCGCCGAACAGACACACTATAAAAACTTATTCTCCAAACTATCGGCCGTAGCGCTGTTGATCGCGATGATTCCAATCTGGCCGTATTTTTTTTATCAGCTCTTGAAATTTTTGATTTTCGGCACTGCGGCTTACTCTGCGTATACCTTTCATTTAGATAAAAATAAAAAATGGATGTGGGTCATGATAGTTGTCGCAATTATCTTTAACCCAATCAATCCATTTTACTTTGGTCACTTCCTTTGGTCGGTTGTTGATTTGGTAGTGGCGGCGGTATTTTTCAAATCGCTCAAAAAGGTTTAACTACGAACGCTCAAGATTTCTGAACTGCTCGTAATATTCAACCTGCTCCTCTGTCACAGAGGGAGTGAATCTTTCTATAATTGTGCGGATTAGTTTTTCATCAATGAGAGCCATGTTCCCGGCTACAGCGGCACGAGCCGCTTCCGTAACAATCAACTCTACATCGGAACTTACAAAGTTTTCTGTTAGCTTGGCCAACTTTTCGAAGTCGATATTTTTATCATACGGCCGGCCGGACAAAGAAATTTTGAATAATTCATTGCGCGCCTCAAAATCTGGCGGCGGCACATAGATTCGCTTGTCCATTCTCCCTGATCGCAAGATTGCGGTGTCGATCATATGAGGACGATTTGTCGCTCCGACAACCAAAATCTTGTTATTGCCGGCATCATTCAACTCCATTAAGAATTGATTGATCTCCTCTTTCTTAATGTCCGCGCTGGAGCTCAATTCTTCTCTCTTGGGAAGCAATCCCTCGATCTCATCTATAAAAATAATTGAGGGTGCTTTTAACTTCGCCATTTCGAAAACCTTGGCAATATTCGAAACGGCGCCATGCACATAAGGCGTAGCCACATCAGAGGGTTTTAGCTCAATAAAATTGTAACTCATTTCTTCCGCGAGTTTTCTAACAATAAAAGTTTTGCCACAGCCGGGCGGTCCGAAGAGCAAAATTCCGTTCGGAATCGATAATTTAAACTTCTTGAATTTTTCAGGGTGCAAAAGTGGGCTGATTACATCATTGATTAGAAGGGCTTTCAATTCCTTCATGCCGGCAACACAATCAAAACCTCGCATAACCGTCAGATCCTCAATAATCTGAGTGACCTTTTCGTGAGAATGTTCTTTGGTAATAATACCGACATATTCGTTGCCGCCATGCTGTACTTTTATAAGTTCGTATTTTTTACCTCTGTCTACAATCTCATTCGGCTTAATGTTCAAAAGTAAGTAAAAGTAGCTGTCATCTGACAACTGATATACTTCGGTAAAGAATACCTTCTCTACACGATTTTTAATCGTGAGTCCTTCTTTAATCTTGAAGCTGTTGTATAAAATTGGTTTGGTTGGTGCTGACATATTTTTTATCTTGGTGTGCAATTTTGAGTGAGATAATTATTGTGGACCGCTACTTGAGCATTAAACCTATCGATGCGAGAGTCAAGTGCAGTGGCATCTCGTTTGTAAGAAGTGAGTTTGTAATTATATGTATTTACTTTTTCGTTGTAGTCATCGATTTCCCATTGTGACGAATAATCGTTGACATCACTGTACTCGATTTCTCTTTGCAATCGCTCCAATTCGCTGGCTCGAGTATCCATAGAAAATTGTGCGCTATTTAAGGTTTGCTCGCTTTCGCTCGGAGACAGCGCAACAGCTTTATCATAATGGTATCGCGAGCATCTATATTCTCCGTATTCAACACTATCGTCATCGGCAGATATGTTTCTGACTTGATTAGTGCTCGGCGGCGTATAAGTTGATGTTGGCGTAGTGCTATCTTCCGAAGAAGCGATCCAAATTATCACTATGATTACGCCGGCAATTATCGATATTGTTTTCCAATTCCAGTTAATTGAGCTGGCGGTCTCTGATTGTGGTTTTGCGCGATCCTTTCGAATCGCTTGTTTCGGTTTAGGCGATTCCTCGTCCAGAAACCTCAGATCAAAATCTAACTTTTTATCTTTATCGCTCATAGTTTATTAAAAATTGCGGCCGAAAATATCAAAACATAGAAAATTGCCGGCAATACGACAAACCAAATCATGGCTCTGGTTTTCTCTGTTTGCTGAATAAACATGACTCCTTTGTAGCTTAATCGAATGGAGTATGCTATCGCGGTGACTATTACAAAGAAGAACAGTATATCCAAAGAATTGCCCTCGCCGGATTTAAAGTAATCATTCCCATAAACAATTGTATTCAGAAGTAAGGAGCCAATGCTGGCGATCGCAACTGGTATCCCAGAAAACATATTGATGTTTCTGGATGCATCATAATTGTCGCCGCCTTTCGACCACTTGACCCGCAAGTGATAAATTGCGCCACCGATCCAATATTGCAAATACCCCGCTACGAGTCCACCGATTAAAACGATAGCCCAAACTTCGAGCCAAGTACTGCCCCCGTAGTCGCTCATTCGATCAATAGCAGTTGCCACTCCAACAGCCCAGATAATAAAGAACAGATAGGGCGGATTTTTTACCCGAAGATATTTATTGCAAAATGCCGGGAAGTCCTTAAAAATCGCTTTTATGTATTCGATAAGGGGTAACTTCTCGCCGGTCGTCTCGGCCGGTTTGTGAACCTCTGCCGGCTTTGCATCGGCAGGTTTTTCCTGTTCTTTCTCTAAAAAATCAAGATCAAATTTTAATCGTTCTTTGTCAGACATAAATTTATGTATTTCGATTTTTGTAAACCCAGCCGGCTATGAAGAAAATCAGGCCGATCCCATAAAACCAGACAGTTATCCATCCGAGGGTATATAAAATATTGGCCACATTGTTCTTTTGCCGCGCCCCTTTCATGAATCCAGTTAAGCCGCCATAGATGTGAGCGTCGATCAGCACGATAAAGGCTCCCTGCTCAAGCTGGCCCTCAAATTTTTCTTTCGCAAGATTGATGTAAGAATTTCTGTATTCGTCAAATTGACTCAAGTTATTGAGATTCACTTTTGCCATGTTGGATTTAATCTCCTCAACCATCTCGTCAATAACTTTATTATTAAAGTTGAAGAGATTAATGTTGTCATGAATCAGCTTGCCCGCTTCATCAAATAACGGCTTTGCTTTATCTTCTTGCTGTTTATCAAAATAATCCCGGGCTTGTTTGTATTTATTTAGTGCAAGCATGCTTATGCAGAGCTTTTTCTGTCCATCGTAAAATTCCTGCAATTCGGCATTGCCACTGAACTTTTTCCTATCTGATTCAATCTGTCTCAACGCCTCTTCATATTTTTCTTCGGCTACCAGATTGGCAACAGGAGCAATAAGGCCAGCATTTTTCTTTGTTTCTTCGAGTACCCGGATATCATGTTTTACCTTTGACTCAAGGCCGGCGGTGCCGGAAATCTTTAATGCAACATTCATTAATGCAATTGCCTTGTCTGTCTCGCTGAGATTATTATGCAAATCCAGCACAACGACTCGAATGGCGTTTGCGGCTCTATCCCTGATCGCTTTGGATTGGCTATCTTCGTACAGGCCTATCTCAATAAGCTTGTTGAACTCACCTTGAAGTTTCCCGATCAGCGTCTTGATCGTCTGCGCTTCCTTTTTATCAATCATCCCGTCCTCGCTAACCTTCAACGATTCCAATTGATCCACCACCTCTGCGATGCTCTGATAGATTGGATTCAGGACAGTTTTTTCTGTTGCCGCCCCTTTGGCTTCAAGAATCTTGGAGCTTTCCGCGACATACGAATTATCATTGTGGAAATGCCCGAGTTCAGTATAAATATCCGCCACATAAGAGATGGCGTTTGATTTAAACTCATCTATGATCTCCTGGCTTGTGCCAAGTTCGTCATGAAGCTTATATACTTTGGCGAATGCGTTCCAAAACTTATCGGAGTCAAGAAGTTCTTTCCAAATCTTCATCGATTGCGTGAGATTTGTTTTGCTGTTCTTTTTGAAAAGTAGCAGGCAGTGCAAAATAGCAAGGTTCTTTTTGTATAGAAACGACTTCGCAGTATCTTTCTCCGAGTTGTGCTCCCAAACTCGGCTCGCTTCGGCATAATTCTTGCTCTTGAGAAGGCCGGCCGCTTGCTCGTCAACGCTATCCGCAATTTGAAACCAGAAGAAATATTCTTTGATTCTCTTTTTGGGCGCGGATAATTTTTGGACCGCTTCCTTTACCGACTCCTCCGTTCGGAAATCCTCAAAAATATCCAAGTCCAGATCATACACTGGTAAATCGTCAATCTTGAGGCGATTGATAATTTCCTTTGATCGCTTCAAAACATCCCTCTGGCTTACAGAAGTATCAAGTCCCAGAATGTGGTATGAATTGTTTTTGAGTGTTTTGGGCATATTAGTGAGTGATGCCGGAAAGATTGCCGCGGATCGCTTCCTGTTCTTCTGGCGGGAGCAGAAGCATCAAACTATGGACGCACCTCTTGAGTTCATCGACATCGCCCAGTTCTATCGCGCGTTTCCCTTTAGAAATGTAATAGCTCGCCTCCTTCTCGCTTAGGAAAGCATGGTTTTCCGTCGTGAGTTTCTCAAAGTGGTATACCCACATGGCCGGGTTAGCCAATGCCACCCGTATGCCCAGCTCTTTGATCTGTTCGTTAACTCGCATGAGTAAGTATTTATCTTTACTTTCGATAGCTCTTTCGCCTTCTTCTTTCAGCGTTTTTAGCTGGTCATTATTCATGCCCTTCTCTTTCTCATCGCCGAGTGTTTCAACGACCTTCTGGACATCAGCAATGCCCTCATTGAATTCTTTAGTAAGTTGCGGCAATTCTTTCGCTTTTTCGATCTGATCGAGCTTAACTTTCAAAGCTTTCAGGTGTGTGTGCGCTTTCCGCTTTTCGTCCTGATCGATGTGGGCGTTGCCTATGCTCGTATTCACTGATTGAACAGTGTTTTCCAGTTTTGCTTTTTCTTCCGCCGTACAGTTCGCCTCAATGGTTTTTATGCGTTCCCGTTGGGCATTGAGATCGGACTCCATCTGCTTGACATCAATATCTTCGGCGTGGATTGTGGCTCGCGCGTTAAGAGATAAGTCGATAGTTGGAATAAAAGCTTCAACCGTTACTTCTCTCGATTCATTGACCTCTATCTTGATCTCCACTTCGGTGCCGTCTGGCAGGTCATACGGCAAATTTTCTCCCGTGATCTTAAGGTCGCAAATAATGTGATTGCGGTCTGGTGTTTCGGATTCTCCCTCGTATACCTTAATTGGCAAAGCATTTTCGGTATCTCCCTTTTTCAATCTCTTTACCGTCTTATATGTTTTGGTGGTCCGTAGGGGCAGAACGCTGTTTTTTTCGAAGAACGGCTCAAACATTTCAGTAAGAGCAAAGCCACTGCTCATATCTCTTTTTGCTACGGCAACACCGATAGAGTGCGGTATTGGTGCGCCGGTTACGGAAAGTCCATGAGTGATGGAGAAAGAATCGGGATCAACTTGCACAGAGTTTCCATCCTTATCAAATAAGTAAACCCAGAAGAGGCTGGTCTTGTGCGGTTCGAGTGCAATCGTGTCGAAGAATTTGCCGCCCTTCAACTTAATTTTCGATCCGCTATAGAATCCACTCTCGCTTTGGATTTGAATATAATATTCATCATCTGAATTTTTCAGTTGCTCGACTACACCGCTCACAGTTACTTCTTCTTCCGATGTGAGCGATTCGTAGTTCAGCGTCAGCGTTTTCACGCCAGCGGCCACTTTCTTTTCCTTGAGGAATTCTTTGGGGATTCGCTGACTGACGGCAAATATGCATGCGCCGCGGGCAACCACCGTCAAGGGGTCTACGGATGCATCGACTGTAATTTTAAATTCTCGATTCAAGCGGTCTTTAATGTAAGGGATTTGGGTCGGACCGCCTACTAATATGATCTTGTGAATAGTCGATTGTTTGACCCCGGACTCTTGGATTGTCTCTTTAGCGAGCTCAACTGTTCGGTCAACCATCGGCTTTATGAGTTGCTCAAATCCTTTACGGGTCATTTCAGCGGTTACATAAATTTCGTTACTATCGTCATCATCTCCGATTCCCTCTATTTCAAGGTTTGTTTTTTCGTATTGAGACAAATACATTTTCGCGTTCTCGGCAATATACTTCAGCTTTGCGAACACGCTTCTGTATTTTGAATTGCCACGATTGAAATCTTTTATTTCGTGTTTTTCTAAAATTGCGGGGACGATAACTTTGTCCACGATCAGCCAGTCAAAATCCTTTCCCCCTAAAAAGTTATCGCCATTATGGCCAAGCACTGACAATGCTCCGTCCTTTGACGAGATAAGCGCGACATCGAAAGTACCGCCGCCAAGATCATAAATGATCCAGTTCTCATTTTTCGCATTCATGAACCCGTAGGCCATTGCGGCCGCTATCGGTTCTTGAAGCAATACCGCATACTCAAATCCCGCCAGATTGCCGGCTCTCTTGGTCGCCTCTGCCTGCAGAGTAGAAAAATACGCCGGGATGGTGATCACGGCGGTCCGTGTCTCAAAATCGGGGTACTTTCTCAATACATCTTCCTTGAGGCTCTTTAATATTTCCGCCGAGATTTCCTCAGGGGTCATTTCTTGATTGATCCTCGGGAAGCGTACAGTTTCCGAAGTTCCCATTAAACGCTTTACCTCTGCTTTGTTATTTGAAAATTCATCCTCCGAAGCATCCTTGTACAACCTCTCGTATGCTCTTTTTCCAACCACCTTGTTTTTCGCTTTATCAATTCCAAAAACGGACGGGGTATATTCGTCTCCGAAGACATTTTTCACCAGCTCAACATTGCCGTTATTATTAATGGCGATCTCGGAGTTTGTCGTCCCCAAATCGATGCCGATTTGAATGTTTTGCGCGTTGTGTTTTGACATAGGTTTAATTGCTCAAGAGTATGATTTTGGCTTTTTTCACGACCTGACCTTTGCACATGATCGTTGGCTCAACCGTCTCTTTGACTATCGGCTCGGTAATTGTCGGGTCCTTTTCTACTGACAAAATATCCAAATTCAGGCCTTCGTTGAATTTTTGATTGGTATAATCTCGGATTTCTAAATCGTATTTTTCCAAGTATCGCTTCAGCTTTTGGACCGAACTCTCAAGCCCTTTCTTCTGGATATCGGTAAGTCCTGAAGTAACTTTTGCCAATCGTTGCTCTATTCTCCAAACCTCTACGGCGAGTTCAACTAATGATTCCACGCTTAAAGACATCTCAATAACTTTTGGTTGGATGGAGAATCGTATTTCCTCTCGGAAGCTATCACGCAGGTGAGTTAGTGCTTTCAAAAATCCAGTAGTGAGTTTGCTGATCGACAGGATCACCCCTATTAATAAAATAGCCACGACCGAAAGGAGCGCGACTTCTATCGCTTGAGGGCTGATCGTGGTGAAAATATTAAAAAATTGCATATGGTTATCGGGTCAAATCATCGATACTTACCTCAAGAGCTTTTGCTATTTTCTTGAGGGTCTCAAGTGTCGGATTCGGATTCTCATCCTGCTCGATCCCAATGATCGTATTGTTTGAGACATCCGCCAACTTCGCTAATCGATCCTGCGAAAGACCACGCTTCTCTCTCAGCGACTTGAGGTTTCGACCCAATGGATTTTGTTGTTTTGGCATAAAAATGTGTTGTTTACGATTGTACTACAAAATGACCTCAATTCGGTAATACTACCCCAATGGTACTACCTCACTAAATAAAAGTCAATAGGTTGCCCACATTGTCAAATTCCGTCTATCAAGTTGATAAAAAAACAAAAAAATGCTAAGGTAGCTTTACTATGTCGAGAAACATCTCATTACAAGAGGCGGGAAGTCGTTGGGTCAAAAACTCCCTTCGTTCTTACCTTGAAGGCGAGAAAAATCTCAAATGGATCGCCGGAATACTCAAGGGTGCGAGCAAGAACGAAGCTCAATCTCTTTTTAATTCTTTGGGTCGCTCTGGAACGCCAGAAAGAAAGGCAGAATTTCAGGAATGGCTCAATCGGACCGACACTCCCCACCAGACGAAATAATGCCCTCCCGGGCATTATTTTTTAAGAGCAGATTTTCTTGAGATCGTTATTCACTATGATTTTTTTCAAGCAAATCTTCAAGTGCCGATCTAAATTCTCCCTTGAATAATCTGCCATCGAACAAGTATTCTGTAAATTCGACATAGCTTGATGGGCTTAAGAAATGGAAAAAGTATTTTTGTTTGATTTTTGCGGCCGCCAACTCACTATTTAAGTCCTCAAAATGTTTTTTCGCCCAACGATATTTTGCCTTGTTTTCATCCGAATCATCACCGTCAGATTTTATTTCAACAACAACGATTTTTTCACCAATCCTAATAAAGAAATCGGGGTTAAAACTCCCCTGAGTTGGGTGCTCACCTTTTCTCCACGAATACTCAACGCTGTAAAATCCCATATCACGGGATTTTATCCAAGCATCTAACTTCTCGCACAAGTGAGGACTGACTAAAGTTTCAACAAATCTTCTTTCGGGTTCAAGTTTTGTCAAAACGACATTGACTGGCGTTTTGAAGCAATAAGGATTAACTTCTTTGCTTGCGCTTCTCGGCAGATTTTCATCGCTGATTATGTCTTGCAAGGTATCGATCATTCCATTTTTACACTCGTCTTTGAAATTTTCGGTATAGAAAACCGTCGAGCCGTGTTTGATCGCTCCAACGGCAACATTTTCTTTTTCAAGTTGTTTCGTGCCGATTAACTTCGGCTTGTTTGCTGTTCGTTCCAAAACAATTGTCGATCCCCTTGCTCTGAAAAGGGTTTGAAACGCTTTGAAGATTCTGTTTGCATTATCTTCTGTCAACACCCCGCTTTTTATCCCGACTTTCCGCATTGAGGTTATGACGATCTCTTTTATTTCATTCTCTGGCGGCAAGTGTTCTTTTTCGTATTCACCCTTTGGAAATCTAAGTTTTGCCTCAAAATCTCTCGTCTCGAAAGTTTCAACGATCTTGGCCACCACATCGTCAACACCAAAAACTTCTTTTTGAATCGCCGTTGTTTTTGACTTGATAACGCCACTCAAATCCTCATATTCAGTTTCTCTTTCTATCTGTTCGACTTGAGCAACTAAATTTATATACCCCTTCGAGTAATCAAAAACTTCCGTATCTTTCTCCGCCTTAACGGCCTTTTCCTGCTTTTCATAGTCAATCGTGTATAAATCAAAGTGATATTTCGCCCGATCTCCAGAAGTTAAAACCTCACTCGTTAGACGGACTTCCATTTCTAAAATTTCATCAACCAAGCCGCGAATGTTCCGACTCCAAGCGTCATGATTGAAAACCCTAACCTTCGGCTGGGGTGATTTATATTCTTCTGGTATACGCAGACCTCGGCCTAAAACCTGAGCAATTAAAAGTTTTGAATTAAAAGCGCGATCCTCCCATGGTACGATTTGAAAAATATTTTTTACATCCCAGCCCTCGGTAAGCATAGAAACGGAAACAATCCACTCAACTGAATTATCCTTATCGTCAACATTTTTCAATTCCAAAACATTTTTCTTGTGATCTTTATGCGAAGTAACAATCAAAACCTTTTTTTCAACCGCCTTGCGCGATATTTTTTCCCGCTTTTCCAAAAAGTCAATCAAATCTTCCCGAAGTGTTTTTGCTTTGGAAATATCTTTTGTAACTAAAATCGTAAGTGGCTTGATAAGCCGGTACTTTTTTACAAATTCATCATGATTGTCATAAATCTTTTGGAATTTCTCGTTTTTGTCTATATTCTCGTCTTTCGCAACATAATCAACCGACTTGATTACTTTATCATCGACAGCTTCGCGGATTGAGTAGCGATAAATAACATCATTAAAATACTCATCTTCAATATAAGCCGTGCCGGTAAAACCGAGAATATATTTGAAATTAAAATCGGGACTCAGCAAAAACGCTTTCCATTTTTTTATATCCTGCTCGCTTGATGAATTGTAGGCATGATGAACTTCATCGTTCAAAACCAAAACGCGCTCCCCGTTTTTCTTCAAACTGTCATTTATTGATGAGCCGGTCCGCTCATAAACGGCATGGATATTTTCAACGCAAATGTCGCCATTTTTAATTGTGCTGTTTGCATCAATAATTCTCGGATTTTTGAAAACGGTATTATCTGGTAATGTCGCCTTTATCTTGTCATCCCCGGAAAGCTTCTCAAACTTTTCTTTTAAGCCCGACTCAATAGTGAGCGATGGGCAAAGCACCAGAACCTTATCAACCAAGCCAAGTCCTAACGCGATTTGCGCAATACCATAAATAACATAGCTTTTGCCTGTCCCTGTCGCCAAATCAATCACAGCCGAAAGCTTATGGGGTAATGGCAAATTTCTTTGATAGTCACGGACATCTTTATATCTTTTCTGTAGTTCATCGTTCTTTCTAAAGTTTTCCTCAATTAAACTTTCGATTGAGTTATATTCTCCAGACGCAAGAAAAATAACCGAATCCCTGATCGCTTCTTTTTGAAACTCTCTATCGCCGCAAAGTACATCAATAAAATCAACCCATTTTTTCAAATTGAGCTTGGCGGGATTATAATTTTGCTTCACTTGCAAAACCAAGTCCTGTGTTTTGTATATTTTAATGCCTTCTGTCATAGCGTTTATTTAACCTTAAAAACTTCCCGAAATTCATTACCGTAAATATCAACATAAATTGCCATAATTTCTTTACCGCAATCTTTTCTCGGAAATTCTTTGATAATTTCTTTTTGTTTCTTTAATTCCATTTTAATTTCTTCCTCGCTTTCTTCCTGATCGCTTGACTTATGATTAAGCAAATCATGTGCGAAAAAGTAGTTTGTCATCATAAACTTTTCGCCGTCATAATTTAAATCCAAAAGCAACATTGCCAAGCTTTCAAAGTTTTTGAGTTTTTCGCCGGTTTCGTCCTGTGAATATGCGGACTCAAATCTTTTGATTTTCAAAACGATTTTATCTTTCAACTTTTTAACCTCTGATTTTACTTCTGGCTGACGAATAAAGTGAAAACCAATTGCCTCGTCCAAATCATTGATTTGGCTTTTGCTTTGTGGCTGTCGAAACTTCTTAAACTGAACCTTGTGCAATTCTTTAATGATCTGGTACGGTACTTTGAGAAAATAATACCGAACATTGCCAATCTGGTGATAATCGCTGATAAAATTTACATTGTTCGCGGGAGCGATTATGTAAAATCTTTCATCAATTTTCCCGCCAATGCTCTTATGTAATTCCTGCAAATACTTTTCATCAACGCTGGCATTTTTCAGTTCCCAATATGGAAAGATTTTCGCGTAAAATTCTCGCTTCTTCCCATCGATTTCGACACCACCTATTTTTGTAACCTTCGTTTCCTCAATTTCAAATAAATCTTTCACGAAGCGAGTATATTCATCTTTTTGTAGAGCAAAAATCTTTCCAAGATCATAAAGCCCCGAAGTAACGATGGCGAAAGATTTTGCCGGCTTACCATATTTTTTCTTTAAGTCGATCAAATCTCGGCCCCGATCTATCTCTAATAATCGCTTTTGAATTGTGTAGATTGATAACTTCCCGATATCACAGGCAACCCAACGCCTACCTAATTTTTCGGCGACTATTGCCGTTGTTCCACTCCCGGAAAAGAAATCCATTACCAAATCGCCCGTGTTTGTTGTTGAACTTACGATCCTCTCTAAAAGAGTTTCAACTTTTTGTGTTGGATATCCAGTATCTTCTGATGGCACCGTTCCAAGTCCTGGTATATCCGTCCAAATATTATCGATTGACCTTATAATTTTATACTTTCCGCCGCCCAAACCTTCAGCATAATACTTTATGCCGATTTTCCCTTTTGTCGTTTTTACTTCCTTTTTTTTGTTATCAAAAATCACTTTACCGCCATAGCTCACATAAATGCGACCTTGCTTGTAAAAGTCAAGCAGGCTTTCAAATGAATATGATCCCGGGTCCGATGTTCTAAAGTAATTTCCTTTTTCGTCTTGTTTATAACTGCCTTCTTGTTTAATTTCTTCTTCCGTCAAAATAATTTCCCTTTTGGGTGCTTCCCACAAGGGCTTTGCATCAGTGCGCTTTTTGTAAACTAAAATCTGTTGGCAACTTTTTGGTAAAAATTCAGCATTAACTTTTGCGCCCCTTGCCACCTGACTACGCCAATAAATTGTATTAAGATAACAACTTGGAAAAATTTCATCCATTAAAACTTTTATGTATTCTGCTTTGCGATGATCCAAATGAACCCAAATTGTACCGTCATCTGCCAACACTTCCTTTGCTACTATTAAGCGGCGGCGCAAAAATTCAACAAATTCAGCACCTTTTGCTTTGTCAGAATATGCTTTCGCTCCACCATTTCCTCTGAAATCATCTTCCGTTGCAAATGGCGGATCAATATAAATCAGTTTTACTTTCCCCTTAATTTTATTTTTGACGAGCAGGTCCTTATTCTCATTAAAGGTTTTAAGGATTTGAAGATTATCGCCAAAAACCAAAAGGTTGTGCCAATCTTTGGAGTAAAGTGGATATTTCTTGCCATTAAAAACTTTTTCGATTTGGAGCGGCACTGGCTTGGCTTCCTCGGTGTCTGCCAGCACATCCTCTTTTCGCATTTTCCCGGCATAAACAAGCTCGTATTCTTTTTGCTTGGTTGGAAAAAGCGCGTACTTATATTCTGTTGGGATTTCCTTGCCGCTTTTTAAACACTCGATCAGAAATTCTATATCGTATTTATTTAAATTTTTCATATTTACTTCTTTTTAGAGTTGGTGTGCGCATTAAAAAAACGATCAAGGTCGCCGTCTTTTATTCTCCATTGACCCATTTTTGAGGCGACCAGTTTTTTCGCCTTAATATAGCGCATCACCGAGCGTTCGCTGACACGCAGTTTTTTGGCAACTTCTTTAATTGTTAGAAATTTCTCCACAGGCATATGCTTATAGGTTCATTATACTCTACCTGTCATATTTTGTCATTTTACTCTATTTCTTAAATTCTGCTAAGCGATGCTAAGTGGATAACTAAAAAGAGATTGTCATATTTTGTCATCCTTGATACAATCAATTTATCAACTTGTTAACCTATGCCAAAAACAGATATATCAGTTCGTGAATTAGTCGATAAGGTTCAGCGCGGCGAGCTCACTCTCCCCGAGATGCAACGCCGGTATGTCTGGCCAGCAACCCGAGTGCGCGATCTTCTCGACTCCCTCTATCGCGGGTATCCCTCGGGGACTATTTTGGTTTGGGAAACTGACGAAGAAATTGAGACACGAGAACTTGCCGTGCAAGCCACAAGAACTCCTACGATTTCCCAAAAAATATTACTACTCGATGGTCAGCAAAGAATCACCTCCTTATCTGCGGTCTTGGGTGGCGAGCCAGTTCATGTCAGAAACCGCAAGCGGCCAATCGACATTCTTTTTAATTTAGAGCACCCCGAGGGTCCGCCGGTAGAAATCACAGAAGTAGACGAAAATAATGGCGACTTCACCGCTGATTTGGAAGATGTTGAGGACGAAGAAACCGCAGAGCGCGATATTCAAGAAGAGATGAGAAAGAGAACTTTTGTAGTGGCAAGCCGTGCATTGCAAAACGATCCACTCTGGGTCCCAGTATCGGATATTTTCAAAAAAGATTTCAGCGAAATACTCGAAAAAGTCGGCATCACATCCTTACAAGATCCGCGCTATAAAAAGTATTCGGCCAGATTGCAAAAGGTCAAAACGATCTCCGACTATCAGTATGTCATGCAGGTGCTTGAAAAAAGCATGTCGTATGAAGAAGTCACGGAGATTTTCGTGCGTGTCAATTCTCTTGGTATCAAATTGCGTGGTTCTGATCTGGCCTTAGCCCAGATCACATCTCGGTGGAAGGGGTTCATGGGTCTTATTGAAGATTTTGCGGCCGAGTTTAAGGATGACGAGGATTACATTGTAGAAACTGGTCTGCCCGTTCGCATGCTCGTGGTGTTCGCCACACATCAAAGCAGATTCAAGACAGTTGGTAAAATCAGCAAAGAGAAACTGGGCGACTCTTGGAAGCTTGCCACAAACGGCTTGCGCTTTGCTATCAACTTCTTAAGAAGCAATGCCGGCATAGACAATCTTAGTTATCTTTCATCTCCTTTCTTACTGATCCCGATTGCCGTCTATGCGACACTGCGCGACGAGAAGCTAACCCCGGAAGAACAGAAAAAACTTCTGCGCTGGTTTTATCTCGCTCACATGCGCGGACACTACAGCATGGGATCGTCTGAATCTATTTTGGAAGCCGACCTGTCTCTCTTATTCAAAAATAAGAATCTCGATGATCTTATTAATCAGCTACATCTGCATGTCAAAAAATTCGTTGTTGATCTGGACGATCTTGTTAATAGAGGCATCCGAAGTCCATTTTTCTCAATGCTTTATTTCGTATTAAAGCATAATGGCGCCAAGGATTGGTTTTCTGGTTTGAAACTTTCCGAGAAGCACACGGGCCGGGCGCATACTATCCAGTATCATCACATCTTTCCAAAATCTCTTTTGCGTGAACCAAAATTCGGTTATGACAAGAAAGAAATTAACGAGATCGCAAATTTTGCTTTCATTGGCGGCAAGACGAACAGACAAATTCTCAACAAAGAACCCTCTGTTTATCTTGAAAAGGAAATCATTGCTAAAAAAGGCGAAGAAGCAATAAAGCTTCAGCTGATCACTTTGGACAGAAAACTTTGGGAGATAGCAAACTTCAGAGAATTTTTGGGATGGCGCAGAAAAGCAATCGCTGATGAGATTAATAATTTCATGCAGAAATTGGAATAATCTATGGGGCGAAATAGCCCCTAGATTTTTCTTATAGAGGTGTTAGATATTTTTTATTATGGCTAAATCCAAAGTCACACGAACATACGGACCTATTCACTTTGAGGATTTAGACCCTCATCGTTTTGAAGATTTGATTCGGGAACTGATTTACGACTATAAGGATTGGCAGACGATTGAGGCAACTGGAAGGAGCGGTAATGATAGCGGATTTGATATTCGCGCTTACGAAAAAACCTATAAAGCTTCACCGATAGAAAGCGAGGACGAGAACTCGGAAGAGGTGCATCCTATGGCAGGTAATTTATGGATGATTCAAGGTAAGAGAGAAAAAGAAATCGGTCCCAAGCAAGTAAAAGAAATCATTTCCGATGCCGATCCTAAAAATCCGCCATACGGATATATACTTGCCGCTTCGGCAAACTTTTCAAAAGAATCATATGATATTTTCCGCGAAGAGCTCCGAAAGAAAGGGGTTATGGAATTCTATCTCTGGGGTAAAGCAGAGCTGGAAGACATGCTTCATCTCCCCAAAAACGACCGCATCCTCTTCACTTTTTTTGGCATTTCCTTAGTTAGTAGAAGACGATCCCGAGCTACTGAAATACGGCAAATCGTCAGCAATAAAAATAAGCTCTATAGGATTTTTGGCGATGAAGGCAAACTTCACAGATCGGTTCTTTTGCGAGATTCAAAGGATGCAAAATATCCATATCAAAATGAGTATAAAGATTTTAAAGAACGCCCGCGCTGGCGCGAATACAAAACAGTTGCATACTATCCGCTGGGATTAATTGTGAATATGCATAGATTTTTTGCATATGTTGACCCTGAAAAAAAAGAGTACGATTTTACGGATGCAATCAATCTAATTTATCGGGAAAGCGATTCTCAAGAGGAGAAAGAGAAGCAACAAAAAATACGAGAAAAAATCGAGGACTTCTGGGATCACTTGCCGCATCGCAACCAAGTAACATTTATCAGAAATGGCTTGATCCGCTATGACGAGATGCTCGTCATAGACGACAAGGGTGATGAGTGGCACAAATTTCCGCACATATTTGTCGATTTTGATTCTCGCCTTGGTCCTTTCACGGGTTCTTATGAGTATTTAGAAAAAGGAGAAAACTCCCAATTATCGCTTGAGGGGTACAAGCGAGTGAAGAAATTTCCTGCATCATTTCCGTCTCCTGCGATAGGTAAAATTCACGATAAAAAAGGGGTAACACTAAGCGATCAGGATTTCAATATGTTGAAACATGGCAATGAAAGTTTTTTTGCCCTCTATGAACTTGATGGCCGGTATAATTTTCTCAAACAGAGAGATTTCGTAAAAATTGAAAATCAAGATCAAAACGACAGCTCAAAATACTACCTTCAAATTACACATGTAGAAAGCGCAAAGGTGAACGACTATCTTAAACTGAACCCGCAATCGGAGTGGATGATCGAACGACAAATCGGTGCGAAGCCAGACGCAGAAAAAATCCTTAACGCCTATGAGTTCAAAAAAACCTATGATTTCGTTGTAGAAAGAAGAAAATCAGAAAAAGGTGTAAAATAAATTATGTTGCATATCTTATGCAAACGATGTAAGGGCTTGATTCCCCGCAAACGCGGAAAGAGAGCTTATACTTATTCCGCATTTGAGACACGAACCAATGCGGAAGGAAAAAGGCAGATCAGGTGTTTTTGCGGCAGATGGACACATGATCCGAGAGGGGCAAGATTTATCGGCACAAAAGAACAGATAGAATCAATAAAACAACATGGTAAAATTTAAATGACAATTTAATAAGTTGGCCTAAACTCTACAGAGTCCTCTGTCGGGCATGGCCAGAAACCGCGAGAAGCATAAAGACCCCATCATCAGGGTCGCTTCTCGCGTCATGTGGGGAAACCCGCATGTGGGCCGCAAGGTCCTAGCCTGGTGGTGGGCTTTTTGTGTTTCAAAACGAGAGTGGATAACCAGATTTGTGCGAAGCTCGTCACCGAAGGTAACATTGCCCTCGATACGAATATGCATAAAAAACAATTAGAACGACATATCGAAAACGACGACTATTTCGGTACGCTGGCAACCGTGCTTAATATGGCGCGGCAAACTCTTGAGAAAGACATGCGCGGGCCGAAGAAAAACTGGCACATCAAACTCCTGCAAAGCTTGGAAGAAGATTTGATATATCTGCAAAGGGAATACAAAATCACCAAAAAATAACCTTTTGACTTTTGATGTCGTTGTAGTAATATGTAAGTACAACTGAATAGTGAGTTTATCAAGAGTGGCGGTTAGAGCACTGGCTCAACGATCCGCCCAGCAACCTTTCGAGGATGACACTTCGAAGAAGGTGCTAAATCCAGCCCCATATGGGGAGAGATAAAAGGTCGATTTTTTGTTTCCTTAATCGCTCTTCTCCCCCGAGAAGAGCTTTTTGTTTATGGATTTAGATAAAGAAAAAATAGACGAAGCCCTCAAGCACGGCACCTTCTTCGGATTCGTGCCGCATCGTTTGGAAATCAAAGAGTTGCCGGAGTTGAACGACTTTCCGTTCAATGTGCTTTTCTCCAGCTTCGGCGTAAAAGACGGCACAAGGGTGATGGGCAGTGCAGTATACAACCCGGATTTCTCCACTTTCAAAAAAGATGCAGAAAAGTATTCCATGCAATACCACAATGGATACGGCGGGGATAGCTGGCTTCGCGTAGATTATGACTTCAAAAAGAAGAGTTGGATCGGCGAGAAATTCGTGAGTGGAGAGTCGGCCGGCATGGCGTTCGGATCGGAATGGCACATGTTTTTCGTTCACTTCACGATGCTCGGCCTTAAAAATGGCGAGCAGTGTCAGTTTGAACCTGCGCCTTAGAACTTCTCCATAACTGAGAGCACTTCTTCTGGATAGTTCGGATTAACGCTTCCGTTGTAACTCTGCAATTTTTGGAGCGTAGTTTTGCCGCCGTAGTAGCCGGCTGTTTTCGGATTGAACCCACAAAGATTCGCGCCCACGATTTCGATTGCTTTCTCCACGCTCTCAAAATCGGCACGGCAAGAAGCCCAGCCGAACGGATTATTTCCGCACGCTTGTTTTCCGCCTGAAGATTCCCGGACCGCAATGGCCGGCAGAAGCCGCCAATCCATATCGCAATGATCAGCGACTTCCACAAACTTGGCGCCGTAGCCGGCAAGCGGCATGCTTCGCTCGGTAAAGTATCGGTCTATTCGTGCCGGTCGCTCATCGGGTATGACGGGTCGGCTCGCGCTCGAATCGCTCGCCCCCGGGGCAATTACGGGGGTAGATTTTGTCGCAAATACGGCCAAAGCAATCAAAAGCGGCAGAATCAGCCACCCGGCGCGTTTTGGCAGGATTCTCAAAATGTTCCTACCCTTGTTGTCCTTGCTCGATCAGCCGTCTCTCTTTCAGATATCTGGTAACCGCATACCACACCGAGTTGATGATTGGAATCAAAATCACCCAGCGCGGATCGTTTTGCAACCATGCCAGCAAAATCGGAAGAGTCGCGGATACTCCCGAATAAGCAAAAACAATCAATAAATGTTTGATGGCCTCTCTTGTTGGTGTGCTCATAGTGAATATATTTCGTTTAATGCCCTTATGGTTTTTGGTCCGACTCTCCGACCTCTCAGAGAATCGAGTTCCGATAAAGGCGCAACTTTATGGGCTACCTGGAACGCATACACAGCTTTCGCTGTAATTGATCCATAGTAGCCAGTGCTCGCAACATTCGATGGGAAGTGTCCCTCGTATTTCAGAATGTTCTGCAGTGCGACCACATCAGTTTTCTGGTTTTCGTGCAACACAACATTCGCCGGCTGATTTTTCGCGCTGTCCCACGGAATAAATTCAAGTGGCTTGGTGAATGTATATTTCGGCTTCGTTGGTCCCGGAGATGGCTGTGGTTGAGGTTGTGTCTGATCTTCAAATGCGAAGCTAATCGGATATGCCGCAAACCAATTGCGAACCCGTAAGAAGTCCTCGGTGATTACGCGTTGCCCATTGAGTCCGAAAAATTGCCCCCAGCTGTCCTCAATAATCAATGCTTTCTTGCCTTGATAGAGTGCAAAATCAACAGCAGTAACTGAATGTCGGCTGGTATCGCTGGCATAAAGATTCAGATCGGAATATTTAATGGTTGGCACATCAGTCCACTCGTCGCCTTTGAAATAAAACCAAACCATCACGGCCTTGCTCGTGGTTTGAATCACCGAAGCAATGGTGTCGATATCTTTTATCGGCAAACTCACATAGTTTCCAATTTTGAATACCGACCCGACATCCTGCTTGTATTGCGGAATCTCCGTGCCGTCCATTTGCGAATCGGTCATGTTCTGCGATGGCACAAGCTCTTCAAGCGTCGCGCCTTTGCGGGCGATGTTGAATGCATCCACGCCGGCCATGCCGCCCGAAGGTTTATTTGATCGGCGTTGATAGATGTGCGTTGCCGAGAAATGCACATACAACTGATTTTTAAGCCAATAGAGAATGCCCAAAAGTTTTACCAGCGTCTGGGCAACGCATGATCCTGATCCGTCTTGATTGAAGATCGGGAATTTGCGCCATGCGCTTTGCGGTTTCTCAACCCAGTTGACGGGGTTGGTAGCGGCGACTATTTCGCCGAATTGATAGTCGTTTTCTTTCTCCGCATCTCCGCGCGTATCAATGAGCGCGCCGGAGAGGAATTGTTCATTGTCGTTCATAAATTTATTTGTTAATGGTGATTATTAAGTTAAGCAACGCCGCGATAAGACCCCCTATCGAAGCGGTTGCGACAATCCAAAAGAATCGGGTAAGCCAAGAGACATCTGTCTTAATCCGACCCATCTCCTCGTTGGTTTTTGAGATGTGATCAAAAACAGTGTCCATTTTTTTCTCAAGATCCCCGACTCTTCGATCTTGCTCTTGATTTTGGTAATTATCGGTCATAGTGGATAACTCTGGCTTGCCCGACCTCTGGCAAGCGGTAACATGCCCCCGACATGAAAAAGTCGGATTTCGGCGACATCATTGAAGTTGTCATCATTTTGGCAATTCTTATTGCTGGTTTTTTCTATACTATTCATGGTCTTTTTGATAAAGATTCTATTTCTGGTTCTCATAATCGTTACTATGAAGCGCGTGAGGATTATTGACGGAACTTTTCATTGCTCGTCTCCACGAGTTCGACCGTCTGCCTCGCTATCTCCGTCATGATCTTATCGAGAGCGTCAATCGCTCTCTTTTTTTGCTCTGGATTCAAATCTCTTGAGTCAAGCACCGCGTCTCGCTTTTTTCTCAAATCAGAAAAAGTTCGGGCAACTTTATTAAGGCCTTTGGTGTAAAACCCGGCCGGACGGCTTCGCAAGTAATTTATCGCTTCCTGCTCTTTGCCTTCTTCCGCAAGACCCTTTACTGCCGCTTTTGTTGTATTTGCTTCGTCATATAATTTGTAGAATTTATTGACACTCTCACTCCCCGATCCGATCGGCTCTCTTGCCACAAACGCCCTGATGAACGGACGATCTGACAAAGTTTTTGCTGGCTCTGACGGCGGAGAGACCACGCCCAGCGTTTTGAGCAGTTTATCGCTCGCATCCAGAGCGTATTTTCCAAGCCCGCCTGTGTAACTTACAAAAAGATTCTCTATCTTTGCCGGCGATTGCTTGATGAGCTTTCCGACTTCTTTTGCGGTTTCGCTTGTATACCTATCGGCCTGCAGTTCTTTCGGCAATGCCTGTTTTCCTTCGGATACAATCGGCCTCTGCCGGAAGAAGCTGTAGTTGGCGACATTCTCAATGATTGGTTGAAGGCCGGTCGGGATGTATCCCGGGGCCGATGCTTCCATTAAAGTTTTAGCCGCCGAGGTCAGGGCTTCTGGATCGTTTTTGTCTATCCAAGTCAAAATGTGCTCGGGGACCGTACCGAAAATAACGCCGATTTCAAAAGGTTTCGGGATTCTGATAATCGGTCCGTCATCTCCTACGGGTATGATCCAGAAGAGGTCTTTTTGCCATTGGGGAAGTTCTTGATAGCGCGGATCATTTCTGTTGTTGAGATACAAAAGCACCGAAGGAAGAGTAACCCCGCTTGCCGCTTTAAATGTGGTCTGCATCGGCCGCTCTCTAAATGACCGAACCATTTTGTTTAATCCCTGTACTTGGGCGTTCCAAAAAGCGACGAGCATGTTGACCGCTCTGGTTTGTGATCCTCTTCTGGCAAAGTCGAGGGTGATATCTCTTGATTCAAAAGCGGCTTCGAGATCGCTCACTCCTTTTTTTACCGCCCTTCCGAACGCGCCGACACGAGTTCCTTTTTCTCCGAACTCGGAGAGCATTCTTAATGCCTCAATGGGATTTTTCACCATGCCTTTGATATCTTTTGCACCGAGAACTTTGGCAAGCGTCGCCTGAGAAGTCACTCGGTCAAGCGAGACAAGCATTGAGTGCGCACCGCCGCCGGCAAGCCACCTGCCGTGAAGATCCGTCTTGCCGACAGTGTTGAATATCCCCTTTGCCAAATCGACTCCCGGCACATAGCCATACTTCGAAAACACAAATGCCGTTAACTGGTCTCTAAGAGGATTTCTCCCCATAAATTCTGGGGTGAGCGTCGCGCCGGCTCGGAGTGTTCTTGCCGGAAATGCAAGCACTTTCATGATTGCGCCCACATCCGATTCCATCATTCCCGAAACCGCTTTGAACACATCCTCTGGCACTTGATAGAATTTCCTTTTTCCGTTTTCAAACACCATCATCGTGTTTTTGTCAGGCGTGAAAAATGACGGACGGAATATCAGTTCCTCTCCTTGTTTGGCGACAGGAACAAGTTTCGGTTTAATCGGCTTTATCATCTCGGCTAGCTCGGGGCTGGTATTTCTAAGATTTACGATTGATCGTCCTACCCGGGCCCGTTCGACAAAGTCAGTGACCTTGTAGGCGTTGGTGATCATGCTCTCAAACGGGTCAATAATGTCTTTCGTTGATCCTTTCAGCTTTTTCACTGGCACTGATCGTGGTGAGAAAATATTCGTTTTCTTCGGCACAAAGCCGTGAGTTTCCAATTCCTCAATCACTCGTTGAAATGGAACATAGAACTTATTTGATTTCGCTATCGTGTCGTATTGCTCTTTTGATATCGCGCCCACTTCAAGCAAGGGGTCGAGCAATGCTTTGCGAGACCATTCGCGCACTCCTTGCGCTGTCTTAGTCAGTTGCTCAAATCCTTTCTCGCCGTATTTTCCTTTCAAGGCGTTCATAACTTCTTTGGATTTTTGAGGAGTGGTCCCGATTACTTTCTTGCCGCTCTCCAAAGTTCGCTTTGAAAGCTCAATGTCTCGTTCAGCGATCATCAAAGTCCGCAGATCATCAATGTTGTCTTTCGCCGGTTTCAAAATCTTTGAGAGTCCCGGGCCGGTAACTTCCAAATTTCCCTCAGCGGTCAGCCGGGTCGTATTCCAGAAAAGCTTGGATTCGGCGATTCCTTGAATACCTAAATATCGGCGAGCCAAAAGCTCGGGGTTTTCTCCCGGACGCAATTCACTCGCTTTTCTGGCAAGTTTTGTGATCGGGTGAAATCTATCAATTATCGCTGTGTATGTTTCGTCAAGAGTTTTCTTTATAGGGGTTGCGGCTTTCTTCGCCGGAGTCGTATTGATGCGTTTCTGATACTCGCTGATAATTTCCTGAATTTTCGATGGTTGGGCCGCTTTTGCTGGCTGGCTCAAATCAATCGCTTTCGCGCCTTTTATTTCTGGGATATCGGTTTTGGCCGCGGCTTTTAATTCTCCAATTGCTGATGCTGGTTTGCTTGCGGAATCCCGAAAAGCTTTCTGATAACCTTTCCTGAATGTTTCCAACGATCCATCTGCGTCTTTGTAGATGTTCGTGATCTTTACATCGCCCGGGTTAAGAGCCACAACGAGATCGGCTTTCCCCTCGGCTTTCAGTATCACTGAATCGTACCCGGCCTTTCTTAGCGCGGCATCCACTTTTAATCTTGCCGGTCTGTTTTTCAAATATGTGGTTATGCTGTCATTGATTGCTGGCTCTTTAAGAGTTTTATGTATAAACGCACCCCATTCGTTTGATCCAAAGGGCATAAATTTCTGCGGGGAGTTGATCACAAACGGCTTTTTAGGAATGAACTCGGTCTCAAGAACGGCCAAGTCAGCACCCATACCTTTTGGATCGGCACGCTTGCCGTAAAATAGAGAGCTCGTAATCGCATCTTCTTTGGCGGGTTGCAAATAAACTCCTTCTCCGTATTTCCGACCGCCTGATTCAGCAAATGTCTCTGCTTCAGGAACTTTGAACCCGGATTTTCTTATCGCTTCCGCGCTTGTTCTTATAGTGCCGTGATACGAGGTTACGGGTGTATTCGGCTTTATGTCTCCTTGTTTTGATAGGGTGAGACCCCTCTCATATCCCTCTTCCAATATTCTTCGCCCAGCTTCGGCATTCGGGTATCTTTTCTTTACGAAATCGGGGATGTTTTCGAATGTCTTATCGAGCTCTTTTCGTATTGCGGGTTTAGAAACAACTACTTTCAATGCCTCGCTCGGCTTGCCGTCGAATGCTTTGGCATTGTAAATGACATATTCCTCGCCGGTGGCTACAGGGTCAAAATATTTGATACCGTCGTATCCCTGTTTTTGGACCCATTTACCGAGCGGGTATTTTTCTTTGGGAAATTCTTTTCTTGCCGCCCTGTGAGCATCATCAACGGATTTAAACGAATCAGTCAGGTCGAGTATTTTCGGATTGCCCTCGAGACGGACCGCTTGTCCGCCTCGCATATCGAGACCATAGAAGTTTTTTAGAGCTTGAGCGTCTTGGCCTACATAAAGTCCCGGCCCTAGTTGTTTATCAAATCTCTTTGCTGTGCCAGAGAGTAGACCCTCCGCTGTCAATTTTTTGTCAGGAGTAAAGTGATAGAATACGCCCTCTTTCATCCTTTTGGGCCGCACATAAAATTGCTCTTGGTGAGCAAGAATCGTCTCCTTGTCTCCTATGGCAGTTCGAAGCTCTTTGGCATAATCTGGGCTTTCCGCCAACTTAAACGGATCGATGCGTCTTGATTTCACAGCGACTTTCAATGCGTCCGTTGGCCTTGCACTTTTTATGTTGTCTATGGCTTTTTCTATTCCCTCGGCTACCCCAAGCTGGCGTGCGACAAATTCTTTTTCCAAATCATTGTTACTGAATTGTTTTGCTTTAGCGCGATGCAATCCAGCTTCTTCTATCAAATCTTCCAGCGTAGTTTTCGGCGCGAAGTGTTTGGCCGCTTTCTTCGCTCGTATTTCCTCTGGTATCTCTTTGTACGGAACGCCTTTTGTCGGACGGACTCCTTTCTTAAATTGGCTGGCGTGCGTGAGTTCCTCAACCAAAGTGCGATCGATCATGTCTTTCGTGAGTCCATCGCTCAAAACTATCGCGGGGTTTCCTTTCGGATCAACAGACAGCGACCCATGAGCTTTGCCCATGTGCATTTGTTTTTTGATATAAAGCGGCGTATCCAAGATATCCTTGTATTGCTCTCGGACTTTAGAATCGGCAATATAATCTCCGACTTTGCCGAGATTATAGACCTCGTCTTTGCCAGTTTTCTCCAATACTCGATATGCTTCGTCTATGCCGGCTTCCAGCTTCTTGGTGTGTATCGTCTTGCCGGCCGCCTCCTTGAGAGCAGTGGTCGGACTTGCCGGAGTCATGGCCTTAGCAGTTTTGAAAAAGTCCTGCTGGAACTTGAAGAGGTTATTTTCCAGCATATCGCCGTATAAATTCGCCCACTTCTTTCCGTTGACGATTTCGGATTTTTGCCGAACGGACATATTGGCAAGCTGATCTTTTTCGTACTTTGATTTCAGGACATCATCCAAGTTCCTTTCGAATGCGACCACATCGGTGGTGAATGTCGCCTTTGATCCTTTGCTAAGCGGTTGAACATATTTCTTTCTCCAAAAATCGGCTATCGGATTTCTAAATTCTGGAGCATAGGTATCGCCGGAAATTTCCCTGATAAACGAATTTACATCTTTGTGCTTTCCCACTTGTGGCACGAAAGATTCAAGCTCTTTAGGGATCGCGGAAATTGCCGGTTTCGTTGATGCCACAGATTTTAGTTCGTCAACTATTTTTGCGCTGGTTTTTGCGGCTGGATTTTTAGTAATCTCAAAGAAGTCGTCAAGGGATTTGAAGCCGGCTTTCAGTATCTGATTGGCTTCTTTTTTCGTGATCGTTTTGGCGAATTCTTTGACGGTCTTGGTAGTCAACGCTTTTTTGGCAACCGCTTTCAGTCCGCTTTTTCCCGGGAGCGGCGGGAGAATATCCAGAGCGGTAAGTCCGAGCACGGCAAACGGCGCGATCTTCTTTGCGGTCGGTTCTTGTATCCCGAATTCTTTCGCTCGCTCGGGGAATCGCTCGACTCGTTCAGTGAGTGACTCCAGCGGCTCTTGGCCGAAGAGAAACTTTTCCGCTTTGGTTTCGGGAATCATCGTTCTTCTTCCTTGCGCTTCAAGCGTCACTGATGCCGCCGCCCTGGGCCCGGCTCTTAATACCGCTTTTCCAAAGTCGGCAATCTTCTTCGTGGTTTCTCGCGCTTTCTCAAGACGAGCGGCTCTTTCCTCTGGTGTCTCTCTCGGCAACTCTTTTCTCTCAAATGCTTCTTTGGGCGGAACAAGAGATGAAGCAAAACTTTTCAGACCCTCAAATGACGGGGGTTTGTATTCGAACGCTGGCGATTTCGTCTCTATTCTCTGCACTGGAGACGGCTTTTCTTTCTCCTGCAACGATGATCGCTCTTTGGGCGTCAAAAAATTCTTCAGCGCGTCAACTGGTTTTTTGATCTTTTTTAAGATGTCGCTAAAAAATGCCATAGCTGTTATGGGCTTTCGGCCAACGCTTTTTTAATGATGGCCTCGAAGAGATCGCCCCCTTCGGTTCCTGTTTCTCCGCCGCTAATCGCCGCCTCAACGATTCTGGCGAACGGATCATCAGATTCTTTTGTCTCTGCCGCTTGCGCTACCTTGCTTCTCATGGCGCTCCATCTTTTCTGAAGTTCCGCGAATGTCAGCGATGATTGCGCTTTGTTTTCTTCTTGGGCCTTAAACCACGCCGGCGGAGTTTCCGAAGCGGCGACATCGTTTGCCTGATCTTTAGTAAGTCCTGCAAGGCCTGCGCGAATGTTGAACTGCGTCGGCGCAAGCGTACTGACGGAAGATGATGTCGGCGGTTTTACGCCGGCCACTTTTTTCCCACCGATATCGAATGTCGTGCCAGCCGGAGTTTTCACTGCTAAGTCCGCCATCTTGAATGCGAAATCAATGGCATCTTCGGCCGCTTTTCTTTCGGCCTTGTCTTTGGATTGAGCCATTTCGACAATCTGCGCGATGTCTTTTTGAGATGCGTTCAAGAGATCGCCGGCAATATCCGCATAAATTTCGTATCGCTTCCTGCCAAATTCAAGTTCGGTTTCCGCTATCCCAAGCGCGCGGGACAAGTCCTCAAACTTCGCGCCGGCAAATTCGCGGGCAAGACCTTCTTTTGAAGAGATGCCTTGGCCAAGCCGTTGTCTCTCCGTAGAGAGCCGGTTGTATTCTTCAAGCAATGGTCTGGTTTCAGAAGCCGCTAATCTTTGCACCTGACTTTCCGTCACAATGCCGCCGCTCTTTTTGATGCGATCCCGAATATCCCTCTCGGATTCAAAGATTGAACCCTCTAATGAGGCCAGCCGTTCATCCAAGCTTTGGGCTCTTTTGGTATCTTCTGGCAGACCCTGCTCGGTTCTCGCGCCGCTCAGAAGATCGGCTTTGCTCGGCAAAGCTTTTTGTGATTCCAAAACTTTTCTTTCTCGCTCTTCTAAATCCTGCATGCGTTTGTTTATGTCCACCTGATACTGCTGGAATAGTCCAGTGCTGGTTGGCACCTCTTGTCCAGAAATGGTCGTTTTGGGTGGCAAGCTCGGCACAGGTGGTGAAATGGGTGGCTGGGTCGGCCCCGCTTCAACACGGGTCGCAAGGCTCGCCACGGGGGGTTTCTGGGCTGGCAGAGAGGCGGTTTGAGGCTGAATTGGGGTTATTTTGGGCTGGGACCCGGCTTTCAACCTCTCCAACAGGTCAACATTCTGCTGGTAGTCGCCCTTATATGCCGAAGCCGCTCCCAAGCCAAGTTCCTCGAAAGTTTTCGATCTATCGGAAATGCCGGGGAGTTTTTGGCCTTTTGTTTTGTAATATTCGAATAGTGTGTTTGCCATATGTTTAAGTGAGAGCTACATATCGCCAGTTGCCATTGAAGAAAATGTAAAACCTCCGATTTACACCGTCGTCATAGAGCGCGAATCCGATCGGAAACTTTGGCGGGTCGCTCGGGACCGTATTCAAAATCGGGATATCTCTCAACAGAGTGAGAATGAGTCCCAATTGCGGATCAAGCGGATTTCTGTTTTCGTTTGGATCGTTTGGCATGGTTATGGTAGTTTTGCGTACTCGTCCAAGATTGTATTGACTCTGGCGAGCTCGCTATTAATTCTCGTGACCTCTTTTTCTAATTGCGTTTTTAATTTCTTCAACTCATTGATATTGAATACCGAAGTTGCCGACTTGCTTTCGATAAGCTTAAAATTTTCCGCGTCAATTTTTTCCAATGTGTAAGCCATGGTGGTTATTTAATGATTCGGTCTGGGACATAGACGGTGGAGATATCGGCAATGCCCATATTCCACTCGCCGGTGAACCCGGACGGAGACCATATTTCGATTTTTAATTGAATTTTTTTTGACCTCGTATTAAATCGCATCAGTTTATTGACGATCTCTGGTTCGGTGCTTCCTTTGATCTCGCCGACTTTTTTGAATTTTGAAAGCAGTAAGAAAGAAGTCGTATCGTAGCTTGCGCCGCCCTGCAGAAATTCATCTACTGTTATCGTGGTGCCGCTGATGGATTTGATGTGCCTGATCTGTCCCGCGCCGTTGCCGGAGAGCACCGACACTTCGTCTCCAACTTCCCAGTAGCTCGGCACAAATCCAAGCGTAAATGTAGTGCTCGTGCCGCCGCTCGCAAAACGGACATCTCTTTGGTATTGCTCGGTGATGTTGTATTTCACGATCACGCGGGCAAGAGAACTATCCACGAAGGGTCTCCAAAAATTGATTATGGTTTGGATGAATCGCTTTCTTCGATATGGTTCATCATCGAGAAGCGAAGTGACGAGAAACGCGCCGTAGTTGTAGGGTCTTGCGCTTCCGCTATCCATTGAGTTGTCGATGACATACTGGCCGGTGCCGCCGCCTTTATTCCACGCGACTCGGAAGATATTTCCGCCTTGGTCAATAATGATGCTTCCGATGCCAATAACTCCTGATCCGCTGTTATTGGTGATTCCGAAATGCGACATCGTGTGTTTGAAATACAGAGCTCGCGTTGCGGGATTGAACACCCAAATTCCGCCCGGGTAGAATCGCTTCTCCATACTGAATCCGCTCGCCGCCTTGCCGATCAAAATAACTCCCTGGAACACTTTCACCGCGTCGGGATTGATGTTGAGGATACTGGCATAATTTGCGTCGAGCTCGATATCTGGGAAGCGATTTAGGCGAACAAGGCCTACTCCGTTGAAAAGATTGATCCAGCCATCGCCCGTGATCACATAGAGGGCGTTTTTGTCCACCGCGCCGGCAAGCGCGCGCACATTCGGCAGTTGAAGAACTCGGTTATAAGTCCCCGAGATTCCGTCCCAGAAAAAGAGTGCTGTGCCGAACGCGTTGTGGTGGGCCGATATCACCAAGTAATCGGTGAGTGGCATGAGCCATTTGATTCTGTATCCTAGCGGAAGAGTGATTCGCGTCGCATTCCACGAGCTTGCGGCGGTATCCCAAGTGGCGAGGTATCGCTCATTGCCAAAACAGACGAACTTGAGAAATTTTGTTATCGGGCAAAGTTCGGCGTTGTTTGATACCGCGAAGCTTTGCCACGAGTCAGTCCAAGTATCGGTTTCGCGCTGATAGCGTCCCGCCCAGCCGTTCGAGGCAAAATACAAAAATCCTTTCTCGGTGAAATTTTCTATCTGGCTGTCGCCGAAAAGTCCAAGCCCGCCCCATGCGTTCACATTATCGTGAACTTCCGTCCAGCTGGGATAGATGAATTTGAAAACCTTGCCGTCCAGCATATTGATCGCCCAGTTCGTGCTGTCAAAAATCGTTCCCCAGAAAATGTCGCCCAGCGTAGCGACGGACGCGCTATCCGCTTCCTTGATCATTTTTGCGGCAACGCGAATATAGGGCGGCGATGATTCAAAATCCAAACCCTGCGACCACCAGAACATACCCGGCGCATTCACATTGCCGACTCCCTTGTCGAATCTTGAAAGTTTCCAAATTTTCTTTAGTAATGCCATATCGTTACACTAAAAAGTTTTTGGGGATGGATGCCGACTCTCTTGCTGAGGCCATTCGCCCCTGCTCTTGATCCCTCCATTTATTCGTCATGATCCTCTCAAACTCGTTTAGATTCTGGTTCTCCAATTCCGTGTCGCCCTGCTGGTTGTAATAGCGGGATTTTCCGAATGCCACATGGGCCTGATGATACGGCCGCTCAATTTCTGGTTCATCACTGTCCGAGACAAACGCGTCAGACATGCGAGCAAAAGTGAACACCATCGTGTCACCGTCCACCGAGGGCGTTTTCTTCATATAGAAAAACTTGCCCAGAATCCAAGCGATGTGGTCGTTAAATTCTTCCCGATCCAAGAAATCAACCAGCCGGTAGGGCTCGGTGTCGTCTCCGACTGTCAGCTCGATAAACGCTCGGTACTCATCTGGGATAGAATATTTATTCTGATCCGCCACCGTCGTGTAGTTTTTTTGGTCTTTCAAATAGTCCCAGTAGTCAAAGCTCTGGCTCTGATCGGCCGGCGGACGCCAAATTTGAACGCGATCATCTGCGGCTTGAATCCACTCATTAAGCAGGGCGTCGGTGACACTCTGATCGTCAACCTGATTTTTTATTGCGGTTTTAATTTCTCCTCGGTTCATAAATTTATATGTCGTCTCGAATAATGATCGTCACCTGCTTATACCCCGTCTGGATTTTCGTATCGGGAAATGTGACCTCTACTTCCCCAAGGTATGTCCCGACCGTGTTGGTGTCACCCGCCGCCCAGACATAGCGGCATTTTCCTTTGGCGGCGTCGGTAATCGTGCATGCGCTTCCATTGATCTTCACGGACCCGGTGGTTGAATCCTTCATATAAAATTTCACCGTCGCGCCGGTAAGATCGACAGGTGCGCCGTCTTGGGTTATTTCAAACTCAAGGTATGGTTTCGTATCGTTTTGTACTATTTTAATGCTGGCCATAAATTACAAATTGATATCTTGTTTCGCGCCCTTAAGATCGACCCCTGTTTTCGCGCTCTTTAGTTCGGTATTCTGTTTTGAACTCGAAAGCAAAACACCGATCTTTGCGGTCAGAAATTGAATCGCAACCTTGAGCACAGGCGGGAAGGTTGGTTTATTCAAAAGCTCTGCCACGATACGGACGGTCTCGGTGACCGCCTTGCCAATTGCCCGAATGATCGAATCTGCCACCTGCACGATTTCGTTAAGATTCGCGTATCGTGTAAGAAGCTTTGCGAGTGATTCAGCGATACTCACTGCTTCCGCAAAAACTCGAACTGCTTTTTTCAAAGCCGAATCGGCAATCGTTATGGTTTGTGCAAACACTCTGGACACGATTCGAGCCATCGAATCTGCTATCGTCACTATTTCTTTGAGAAGCTTCATTGGTTGGCGCATCGCTGAATCCGCGACAGCAACCATCTCCGCATATATTTTCAAAATCTGTTTGCCGAGCGAATCAGCGATTGAAACCGCCTCGCCAAAAATCTTGGCTGTTTGACGGACAATCGCGTCCGCAATGCTTATCATCTCGGCAAGCATTTTCGTAAAAGGCATGATAACGCTGTCAGCGATGACAATTATTTCGGAAAGAAGCACCTGCAGTTTGACGGCGATCACGCCATCGGCTATTTGTACTGCTTCGGAAAATACTTTGCCGGCCTGCCGAATAAAGTTGTCAGCAAGCAATATGGCTTCCGTAAAAATCCTTGATCCTTGCTTCAAGACAGAATCAGCGATGGCGACAACTTCGTTTAATGTTCGGGTGATTTGTTTTGATAAAGAATCCGCGATGGTGACGATTTCGTTTAGAGCTTTGCCGCCAGCTCTTGTGAGTGCGTCGGCAATTGAGATGGTTTCTTGAAGTATTCTTTGAGCTGTCTTTGAAACCGAATCGGCTATCGATATCGCTTCGGCAAATAGACGAGAAATCTGCCGGCTTAAACTATCAATGACCGATATAATTTCCCCGAATATCTTTTGGGCCTGATTGTTTACGCTGTCAGCGATAATCACTGCTTCCTGCAATATTCTCTGAATGGAGATCGTGCGGGTGAAAGTATCGATTACGACTATGGGATCGCTCAAAACCTTGCCGGCTTGCCGGATCAGATTGTCTGCGATTGCCACGATCTCGCTCAAAATTCGCCCCGTCTGTTTTTCTATGGCATCAGTAATCGCTACCGCTTCAGCAAAAATCTTGGCGGTTATCTTGGTAGTGACTGAGTCGGCTAAGGCAACCGCATCGCTCAAAATTCTTCCAGTTTGTCTTACAAGATTATCCGAGACAACCACAACCTCGTTTATCGTTCGGCTCGTCTCTCGAATAATTGAATCAGCCACAATAATTGTTTCGGTTATGAATTTTCCTGCCGAGCGTATCGCCGAATCAACGATCAATATGACTTCTGCCAAACTTCTGCCGGTTTGTTTCGCTACTGAATCAACAACAGCAATAATTTCATCCAAATCTCTGACAAAAGTTTTTATAGCTTGGGCAGTATCCGCAATAACCACTGATTCAGAGAACCTTCGAATCATTTGTTTTGCCAGTGTGTCAGCCACGGCCACGGCTTCAAAAAAAGCTCTTTGGGCGGATTTTAGGATAGAGTCGGCGATGGCCACCGCATCGGCAAGAACCTTTTGCGGGGCCCGCAGAAGAAAGTCGACTATGGCCACAACTTCTGCCAAACTTCTGCTCATTTGCTTAAAAATCGTATCGGCCACTGCGACAACTTCTGCAAAAATTCTGCTTGCAGTCAGTTGATTTGCGAGGGTGTCAACAATAAACACAGCTTCTTGCGCTAATTTCTGGGCCTGCCTCAAAAGTGAATCTGCGATGGCTACAGCTTCTGCCAACGATCTCTGAATCGATTTCACTAACGAGTCGGCAACTATTACTGCGTCAATGAGTGTCTTTTGCGCTTGCCGGAATACGGAATCGCTGATGGCGACAATTTCCTCAAAGATTCTTTGCGCCGTCCAAGTTTTCAAAAAACTGTCGACAAGTGTCACCGCTTCCTCGAGCGTTTTGATCCCTTGTCTGAAGGATGTGTCTACAAGCAACACTGATTCGAGAATGATCCGCCTGCTTTCTTTTAAGACAGAGTCGGCAACAATAACCGCGTCCTGCAGATTTTTTTCCACTAATCTCGCCGCGCTGTCTGTAACCAGCACGATTTCCGTTGTCATCGATTTCGTGACACTTTTTATAGCCGAATCTACCAGCAAAATTGCCTCGACAAGTTCTTTTTTAACGACAGCCACCGCCAAGAAAATATCGGCGATAATCACCGCCTCGCTCAAAAGTTTTAAGGTAGAACGAACAATACTGTCGGCCACTGCCACAACTTCATTAAAAATCCTACTTATCTGTTTCTCGATTGCGTCCGCTATCGTGACTATTTCTGACAAAACTTTGGATATTGTTTTTCCAATGATTGCATCCGCAATTATCACCACTTCGCTGAACGCTTTTTGAGTTTGACGGGATAAGACATCGGCAATGGCAACGATTTCCTCAAATACCCTCTGGATTGTCCAAGTTCTCAAAAAGTTGTCAGCCAGCGTTACTACTTCTCCGAATGTTTTGATGTCTTGCCGGATGGAAGTATCCGCCACCAATACGGATTCCAAGATACTCCGCTGGCTTTCTTTAGCGATAGAATCTGCGGCAATAATTGTGTCTTGTAGATTTTTTCCGCTTAACCGTGCCGCGTTGTCGGCAACAAACACGATTTCTGGCGCCAGAAACTTTCCGATATCTTTTATCGCTGAATCAACCAGTAAAACCGCTTCCGAGAGTTCTTTTTTTATGGTCAACACCACCGACAGAACATCGGCGATAATAACTGTCTCAATAAAGTTTTTAATCGGCTGGAGTATTTTTGTATCAATAATCGTTAGAGCTTCATTGAAAGTTCTCGAAATGGTTCGCTGAATGCTATCGACAATAATCACCACTTCTTCAAAAATCTTTGCGGTGATTTTTGCGGTCACTGAATCGGTAAGAATCACCATTTCGTTGAATGATCGGGCAACTTGTTTCGCCAGAGAGTCGGTAATTGTGATTATTTCGGAGTAAGTCCTAAAGAGCGTTGATTGAGTGAGTACGGTATCGGTAATAGTGATAACTTCTGCCAGATTCTTTTGCCCTTGCTTTATGAGCGAATCGGCAATTGAAACTATTTCCGAGAATATTTTTTGCGCCTGATTTGATATTGAATCAACTATGGCGATGACTTCCGTAAATATCCGCGATGTGCTTCTCGTCAAAGAATCAACGATTAATAACACTTCGCTTGCGGCTTTCTGGGCCTGCTTCGGAACTTGATCGGCCACAGCAACTATTTCGTTAAGAGTTTGAGTAAAAGCTTGACCAGTTCCTGTGAGAAAATCCGCCACGCTCTCCAAGTTTCCGAACGCCGACACTTTGTCGGCATCGCCGCCGGATACTCCCGTAACCCAAGATTGCCAGTGATACGAGGTGGACGAAGCCAAGCCGGTCACATCATCGCCGCCCCGAATGTAAATTTTGGGGTCTTTCTTTGTCCAAACATTTCCCGCGATATCATATTCCCAAGTTTGATTTAAGGTATTGAATGATATTTCAGTGCTGTCGCGGCCGCCGTAAATCAGCATTTTGTCTCCCGTAGGAGAATAAGTCCCTGAATGAGACCGCCTTCCTGCTGGCGGGCTTGTATCGGCAACGGCAGACCACGCTGGAGTTGCGCCAAAAGTTAGCTTCCAGAGTTCATCAAAATTAGTCGTGCCGTTGTATCCGCCGAAAAAGTAGAAAGCGTCATCTGTTGAACGATAGATGGCGGTCATGCCGCGGCGGGCAGATGGAGCGCCAGTTCCCGTAACGCTTCCCCATGCTTCTGATCCTGCGGTAAGCGTCAGTTTGAAAGTGTCGCCGGCAAAGGAGTTCACCCCAGTGCCGCCATGAGAAATCAGCATCACATTCTCGCCGGTGTCTATGGCGTAAGCCGTCTGTCTGCGGGCAGATGGCGCAGTCCCGGTGGGCGTGATCGCAGACCAAGCGCCGTCAGCTCCCCCGGAGAACGAGAGTGCTTTCACGTCGTTCAAGAAATTCGAGCCGTCATCTCCGCCAAAAACAATCATTCGGTCATTAGTCGCATCGTATACTGCGGCGTGCAACCATCGTGCGGCGGGTTTCGTGCCCGAGGGATTGAGTTTAGTGAGAGTATAAACTCCAGTCGCGCCAACGGCGCTGGCTTTTAATTCCCAGACATCGTTGAAGTAAATATTGTTTAGAGTATTGTTGCCGCCCAAACCGCCGAAAATAATGTAGCGATCTCGGTTAGTATCATAAATAATCGTTGCCCCTTCTCGTTCTGATATGCCGAACATCGTATTGAAAATCGGCTGATACCATTCGCCATTGGCGTGGTCGTAAATCCAAAATTCATTCGTGTGTTCTCCTTCGGCAAGCGTATCTTCAACCAGACGGCCGAATCCGCCGAAAATAAGAGTTTCGTTTCTGTCGGGATTATAGGCGTAACCTATCGCATCGCGGCCCCATAGCCAGTTGTTGTGAAGCGCCCCCCAAAATGGGGCAGAACCAGATGTAGCGAGGTCAATGAAATATACATGCTTGTGTTGCGCCAATGCCGAATCCTCGCCGCCGAATATGACCATTATCTTGTTGACCGTATCAAAACATGCGGCCGAAGAACGCGAGCCGGGGACTTTATCTCCCGCCGCTTGGCTTCTGTCAGTCCATGTTTCGCTTCCCGATGTGGTGTTGAGCTCCCAAATCTCCGAAAGATAATTTGAGGATGCAGTGCCGTTTCTCCCTCCCCAGACAATCATTCTTGGATTATTTTCGTCATAGACGGCCACATGCATCTGCCGCACTCCCGGAGGAGTGCCGTCAGATACTTCGGCAAACGAAGCGCCGGCGATATCCCATCTCCAGAGATCGTTCAGTCGATTCGTGCCATCGTATCCGCCGAAAATAAGCAGACGATTATTTGTAATATCAAAAACTATCGAGTGGTCTGCTCGGCTGGGAGGATTGCCGGCCGCATCTTCGGCTTTCAGTTGAGTCCACGCTCCATTTGTCGTGGAGAGGTCAAGCTCAAAAAGGTCGTTGCGATAATCGCCCGCGCCAACCAAACCGCCCTGAACATACGCTTTTCTCGTAGACGCTTTGAAAGCACCAGCCGCTTGACTTCGCGCGGCAGGAGCAGTGCCGGTAGGAGAAAGCGTCGTCCACGCTTCGCTGTATCTGGTCGTAACATCAAGCGCATAGGTGTCATTTTTATCCGCGCCGTCATATCCACCGTGAATGATCATTCGGTTGCCGGTGGCATCAAAGAAAGCGAGATGAGTTGTGCGGGCAGATGGCGGAGTTCCCGAAGGATTTAATTTTCTCCATTGGGGAGGAGAAGAACCAAATCGGTCATCGGCAGACAACTCCCACACATCGTTGTAGCGAGGACTTGTGCCATTCCATCCGCCAAAAAGCAGATATCGTTTATGGATGCTGTCGTAGACGATTGAATGTGATCGCCTGATTTTAGGCGAAGAGGGATCATAGAGAATCTCGCGGGCAGTTCGGTTTGCCACATTATCAAAAGCAGTGCCAACGGCTTCGACTTCTATCTTGTGGGTTAATTTATCTGCGTTGTCGCGCGAAGCAATGAGCGAATCGAGATAAATATTATTTGAAACGCCATCGCCGCCCGTACTGCCGCCCTCGGCGATAATGGTTTTGTGGTCGGGCTTGTATTGACGAAGATTCTTGACGAAGGTAGCTCGGCAAGTTCCTGCGTTCTCGGTGATAGAAGTTGTGACTTCAGCTTGGATTGTGCCAGTTTCAATCACAACATTAATTGCGCCTCCGTGAGCATTGGCGCTTCTAAAAATATAATTGATGCGGAGGCGGTCGGTACAATTGCCAGCCGTCCAATTCATGCTTGGAATTGTCAATCCATATGTGCCGACAAGGTCTAATTGCACCTCGGCGCTTTCTCCCGAAGTTTCTTGAACTGCACCAGCACTATTAAGACGCGAGGCGCTGGCTTTCACAAACATATTGGCGTTTGCAGTCGTTACGCGAACCTCGGCAACAAGTGTAGCGGTTTCCCAGTCAGCGTTATTGGGTTTATATGGCTTGGTAAATCCGTAGCTCGTTTCAGTTGCGCCGTTAGCAACTGTTACGGTAATCGAACCTGCTGTTTCAGCATCGGCAGAAATCTCTCGGTTGAAATCAGCGCCGCCAGACAAGTCCGAAGTTTTTGCTTTTAGTATGTAAGTAGCCATATCAAATGTCGGTTTTTATGCCTTGAATGTGTGTCACTGGCTTCGACCACAGCCAACCCTCGCCATAATCGCCGAGAGACTCAACTTCAATTTTGGAAATGTTTTCATCAGTGGTGTACTTCCCATATTTCACTTCGCCCTTAATTTTCGTAATATCGTCAAAACTCTCAGAAAGATTCTCCTCGCCATCCATTGCGTAAAAATCCTGACCGCGCATATATCTTCTTGCGGGACGCCCCAGTCCGTCGTTTTCGTCAAAGTAAAATACGACCACTTGGATATCCTGGTCTGGGGCTTCTTTCCACGCGCCAAAAATATCCTTTGCCGTTGCTTGCGCGGAATCAAAGGTTTTGTCGCTATACCAAATTTTGAACGCTTTTATCGGCATTCAGGGACAATAAACCAACGATGAGAAAGCCCAATTTTCAAACTTTTTCATCGGGCTTTGATTTCTGAAGTTGACCTCAAACTTCACTATTAATCGACATCGAACTTCCAAGTGACCTGCAAGCTGTCGCCGTTGGCGACATTGATCGCGCTGAAGGTCTGGCGAGCAAGCAGGACGCCTGCCGCGGCCGCGTTGAGCGCGCCGGATTCGGTCACCGCAAAAGAAGCGGTGAAGTTGAATGTCAGCACGAGCTGGGCCGTATCGTTCGTCACATCTGTCGTGACTCGGGATGCAGTTGCCGCCGCTCGAGCGCCGCCGCCGGTGGTGATTTCTGTGCCAAGCGTGGTATCGCCAGCCGCCGGTGCAACAACTCCAGTGCCGATAGCAATGAAGGTGAATGCCGCTTCGCCGCCAGCTCCGTTGATTCGGGAAGCAACGCCGGCCATGCCTGCATTCACAACGAGGTTGTGAATGTTAAGAGTCAGGCCCCAGAAACCGAAGAGCAACGGGATGCGAGGCAAACTGATGCCGAGTTCTTCTCTGAAGAATCGGGCAAGCGCGTTCTCGTTCCAAAGCTGTTTTACTTTGCCGTTTTTGTCCCGCAGAACATATTCAATATTCTGTTTGAGACGGAATGTTCCCTTTTTTTCAAGATTAGTCATGGTATTGATTTAATTAATTTATTTGACCTCTATTCCAAGTCAAAGGATTCTTTTAATCCCTCGACTTTCGTGTCGACCTCTTTTTCTCGCCGATCTCTTTCTGCATTTTCAGCGCGGAGTTCATAATCGGCGATTACTCCTTCCGCGTCTTTTCTCACTGCTGATTCCAACTCATCCTGCTCGAGCGATGCGTTGTAGAGGTATTTTCTGGAATCAACGACTTCCTCGTCCTCGAGGAACTGCACCTCTACTTCAATGCCGTCGTTTGTTTTTTCGATTTTTACGATTTTGTAATCCATAGGATTTATTGCGTCTTGAGACGCGCGATAATTTCTACCTTGGTTAGGCCTTCATCGACCTCTATGTTTTTTGACTTCGCAAGCTCGATAAGCTCCTGCTTAGTCAGCGATCCAAGATCGCTTTCTTGGTTTGCCTGCGGTTCTTGCGGCTTTGCCGGCTCATCGGAAACTTTCCAGAAATCAACTCCGAAGTTGGGGAGTTTTTGCAATTTCTCGATAGTTTCATTGTCGTCCGTTTGAAAACGCCCGTTCTCAAATTGGACATACTTTCCCTGCGTATCGCCGAGCCGGACGCCCTGCTCGTAAATCGGCCGCGATGGCGTCAAGACGATTCGCAAAGTTTTGATGCGTGAATTAAATAATGTCATGGGAATTTTTGTGGTTAATTTATTCTTTCGCCGTCGCCTCGACCGAAAAGGTAAAGCTCGGCGATGTGCCCGCGATGGTGTAAACCGCTTTCACATAGCGGTGATATTGGGTGAACACCTTGACCTCTCGACTTACGCCTGTTTTTTGGGCAAACGCGGTGCCCAAGTCAGACCACATTGATCCGTCGGGAGAATGCTGAAGTTTTACATCGAGCGTCGGCGATGTTCCGCTGGCCGCGGATACATCCAGAGTCACAATAAGTTCTCTGGTATTTCCGAGATCAATGGAAGATCCTTCGCCCGACACTGTCCGCGCGCCCGATGCGAGCAATTCCGAAGTAAGAATCGGATTTACTCTCCGCTGTTTAATCGCTTGATTGACCTCATCAAGGATGAGATTCAAAAGCTCTTTTTCGCTGTATTTCGGTGTTGGCATGGCTTTGACTTTTAAGTGATCGTTCGTTGCGACCTCTCAACGCGTCACCCTAACCACTGACGCCGAAACAAATCAGCATCAGATGGTCAGGGCAACGCCTGATATCCCGTTGAGTAAGAAAGCCGGGATCACGCTTCCGTTTAGACGACTCCTTTGAGAAGCGCGTTTTTCTCGAAGTTCGTTCTCTGAAGACCGACTTCGGATTTGTACTGATCCACCTGCTCGTCAGCGTCGTTTTCCTGAATGCTCGTTTCCAATGCCGTGTCGCGGTTGGCAAGCGGGCAATGCTTAACCGTTCCGAGGTCAAGCACCACGCCCATGCCGGAGTACTGATTATCAAACATTGGATGCCGAACGATATTCAACGCGCCGAACGAGGAGATCCACTTGCGCACTTCCACGCCGTAGGTTTTCTCGCCGGGAACTGTCCTCAAGTTATTCGCAGAGAAACTCTCCAAATAACCCAGAACAATGTTGCCGCAGAAGAAGTACTTCTCGGACGAGCCGAACTTGAAGGCGTAATCGCGCAGGAAGTTTCGGAACTCCGATTCGGTCAAGCCCGAGGACGCTTCGTCCTGGACATTGCCCGCGGAGTTGATCGCTTCCAAGATTCCGCCGGTCAAGCGAAGCGGCTTGTTGTCTGGACCGACAACCTCTTTCTTCTCGCCAAACCAGTAAGCCCGCTCAATTTTCTTGGCGTGCTCAATTCCGTATTTGGCTCTCAAGTACTTAAGGTCTTTGGCGACTTCGGCCGGATAGAGTTTCGAAGCGTCGGCGGTAAGAGTCACGCCAAATTTCGTTTTGAAGATTTGGGTATAGTTCGTGACCTTCACGAGCTTAGTCGTGTTGGAATCGCCGGACTTCGAACCTTCTTCGAACGCCGGACCGATAACGAGAAGCCAATCGTTGTCGAGAATTGCCGCGGCCGCAGTCGCGCCCGCCCCACGAGTTACCGTCAAGGTGTTCGTGGAGTAGTTCACCGAAGTGACTCGCATGATTTCGCCCGTTCGGACTACTTTCACGAGGTCGTACTTGGTGAAGATTGCGGCTCCCGGATTATCAACAACAAGAGCGGTGGCGCCGGAAGTATAGCCGGCGGCGTTGTTAATCTGCGCCCAGACGCCGGAGTACTGATCTTCGTATTCGGTAAACTCTGGATTATGAATGCCTCTCTTTTGAAGCGCGGTTCCTCTGAACTTCCCGCCTCCGTCGCCGATCTTTCCCACTTGCGTAAGAAAAGCGGTCAATGGAGATTCGTTCGGTTCAAGAATGTAGATTCTGTCATCTACATCGGGGATGCGCCGAGATTGCTCAATAATGAGAGTGTCTCTCGTTCCCTGTATGTGTGTTGGTTCTGCCATATGCGTTTAGCTGTTTGCGGATTCTCCCGGTAAGAAGACCTCAATCTCCGCCGAGTTATGTCCGCACTATGTTTGGATTTACTGAATCACCCACAAGATCATCGAATGGATTCGCATCTTGGGGGACTTTGCCTTTGGCTTGCGGTGATCCGCCGCCAACGGCTGACGCCTCTTCTCGCTCGAGAGCGGCCGCCTCTTCGCGCTTCGCGGTTTCTTTGGCTGTCTCATCCTTTGCCTTTTTCACTTGGCTTTCTTTGGTCACATAGTTGTATGCGATATCCAAAGTTTTAGCGGTGAAAGGCAAACCCTCTTCTTCAAGCAAGTCCAGAACCTTATGTCCGATTTCGGGCTTTTTAAATTCTGGATGCTTTTCGATCCATGCGTCCCGCTCGCGCTTGATTTTGACCCGGTTCTCACGCTCCTCGAGCTTTCGCTCGATTTTCGCGTCGAGATCCTTATCTTGAGCGCCCTCTTCTGGCTCTTCGTCCTCTTCCTCGCCTTTGGCTTCGCCGGCAATGACCGACTTCAGCTGTTCGGCAAGTTCGGGATTTTTGAGCAGAGCTTTATCGAGCGTCGCCAGAAAATCTTCATTTTCTTTGGCGTGGGTTTTGAGTTCGTTCAACTCCTTGCCCTGCTCGATAATTTTTCCCTGGGCTTCGCCATAAGATTTCTTGGCGTCGGACTCACTCTTAAACTTGTCCCAGAAGAGTTTTTCGCCTTCGGGTTCCCCGCCTTTTTTGGGCGTTTCGCCTTCAGGACTTTCTCCCTCTTCGCCGGGAGTTTCGCCAGATTTCTCCTCGGGTTTTTCACCCGCGGCGTCTGGTTTTTTATCGGATTGTTCTCCCTCTTTGGGAGTGTCCGAAGATTCTTTTGCGGATTGGTCCTTCCCGACAAGATCGTCAAAGGTTTCTTTGTCGTCTTTCGGGATGGCGTCCGCTTTGGTTTCTTTCGTCATAGGATTTGATTAATTTACACGGATTGCTTCTTCCTTCCTTTTGACCTCAGAAGGGAGGCGTCCGCAGAACCTCGCTAAGAGGCTCAACTCGATTCTCATAAAGCGCCGAGTTGAACCTCTCGCGGAAAACCTATTTTTTCTTCGACCTTTTAGTTGTGCCCATGATTGATGCTTTGCAAATACGGATGGCGAGTTCTTTTTCCATTCCTTTCGCCATATTCTCCTCAACGCAACGCTCGACCTTGGCATCGTTGGCGGAAGTATTCAATTTTTTGGGAAGTCCGTATGGCATATTATTGATTTTTAGGTTCTCTCATTGCCTCTTCGTATAAGGCCTTGATTCTTATAAGAACGACCGCTAGTCCCTCGGCGCGGCCTTGATAAAATCGCAAATCGTCCGCGCTCAAATTCTTATTGAGCATGCAGGTTTTAGTGCCGTCCAATTCCTCGTCCACCAATGCCTGCAAGGCGCGAAAATATTTCGTCTCATACAGATTCACCAAATCCTGCTCGCTTTCTTTATTGAGTGTGTAATTGTGTTCGTTCATAGATTTAGCCAATGCGATTCGGATTTTTGTAATTGCCGAACTCGATCTCTTTTTTCTTCTTCTCACCATCGGAGTTTTCTTTTTTGGACTCGTGGTTCAGAGCTTTCACCGCCATTACCTTAAATGTCGCAGTGAGCGGCCTTTCTTTTTCGCCCTCGTATCCGTAGCGGTCTTTTTCCGCCGCAACCTGCTCAACTTCAAGTTCGAGATAATATTTGCCACCAATTTTCCAATCCTTGATTTCTGGAACATCATCGGCGGTAAAAGTCACGCGAGGCAATTCGCGCTTCGGCTCGGACGGTTTTTCAACCGCCGGCATTTTCGTTCCTTTTACTTTTTTTAATTCGTCAGTGTGAGCCATAAATTTATTGTCTTAATGCCGCCGCCAATTCTCCTCCTGCTCGCCGTCCAGCTAAGGACGGGGCTCGGGGCGCCGGGACCTCTGCCGGCGGTGACCCTGCGGGCGGAGCCGCGGGCGGTATTGCTTGGTTATCAACGACCTCTTGCGGAATCTGTCTTGGCACGACATAGTTTTCCGCTTCCCAGCCGTAGTCATCAATGACTTTCATTAAAATCTTGAATTTCTTGATGCTGTAAATTTGGCCGGACTCCTCGTCAATCATGTCGCCGGCATCTTTGACTAATTCCCAAAGTTCCAAATCCTTCGCTTTTTTGAGTTCGGTTGAAGTGGCAAGCGTAGACGAGGCCTCGATGGAGAGTTCGTATTCATCATTGAAAAGCAGATGCTCTCCGTTCTCTCCGATCCAGCTCTCCTCGAGCGGAGTGAAGTCCGTGTCGGCAAAGTCATCGATAATGGCAAGGGCTTTTTTCGGCACAACGCTTCGCCTAGTCCAGAACTGCTTAATCATCGAAATCCAATGGTCAAAGTGGCCGGTGTAGGCATTTCGCATCATGATGAGAAATAGCTTCACTCCTTCAAGAGTTGCTTCGCGCATGAACGATGCGACGGTGGCGGTTTCTTTGCGGTCAGTTCCTTTGAGCGTCGAGTAGTCATCTATGCCGATAATCACCCGCATCATCTCCTTGATCTTGTCTGGCTCAAGATAGGCGGACGGATTCACATCTCCAAATTTCAGCTCTCGTATGGAGTTCGGATCGTTTGTCCATAAAATACCGAGTGGCCGGATATTTATGCCTTTTCTGCGTCCTGTTAGGGACACTGGCGCGGCGGCTATCATGCTGTGCATTTTCAAAGTGACCGAATCCACGCGCTGGTTTACGACCGAGTTCAGTAAGTCCTGAAGTTTTTCCACGAGCTTCACAATGCCAAATCCGTAAAACTGGAACGGCCTCGGGAAGAAGACGATTCTCTTGTATGGTTTTTCGTTATGGTCATAGGGATTGTCGATGTCCTTGATCTCTTTTGGCACCCCTGACATTGGCAGAAACACGACCAAGTGGTCGTCAACCCATCGCTCAACCACCTCGAATAGCTTTTCTTTCATCTGCGGCTGATCGGACGGTATGCCGGTGTCGCCGCCTCCGAACGGAGTTGACGCTTTAGTGTCTCTAATGTTTTGCCGCGCTTCGGTCAGCACTTCTTTTCTCACCCATGCGTAGTCGGTAATGTCTCCGCCCTGCAAAACCACATTGCCGGATTTGTCACTGAATTGATTCCAAAAAGTTTTTGGAACATTTGGATATTGCTCTTTCATTTCATCGAGCGTCAGCACATAGCGTTGAAAAAGTGGAAGTTTGTCCGAGAGCTTCTTCATCCTCGGATGCGGATAGCAATTATACATATCCACTGGTTCAAAATCGGGACGGAAAGTGATGCTGGCAACCTCGGATTTCGTGGTGAGTTTTTTGTAGAAAGATTTGAGCTTGCCGACCATTTCTCCAAAGAGCCCCGTCGGCGGTTCCTCTTCGATCATGACGACTTCTTTTTTGCGTCTTTTTCTCACCTCTTTTTTCAAAATGTCTTTGCCTAAGCTCGTGCCGCAGATAAATGTCTGCAGGAAGTGGTCGATCAAGTCATCTGACATGCCGACCTCCCACAACCAGTCAATGACTTGTTTTAAGGGTTCGGAGTTTTTGCCCTCGAGCTTGAAATCGGGAGCCATGCCGATGGTCTTTTGCAGGAAGATTTTGATGTAGGCGAATACTTGGCCCCAGTAGGCGTTCGATTGCCAAACATCTCCCTCGGTTGTCCGTTCAAGCTCTTTGGCTCTGTCGCCGGTGTACTGGGCAAATTGCTTGTAGGCGCGATCAAATTCGGGCTTGTAGTAATACAAGAAGTGTTTTTTCGCGTCATCGTATTCCTCGTAGTATTTTTTTAGTTGGTCGATTGAGGCCATAATTTTTGTGAAATAAATCGCATATAGCGTTCCCGGTTGTATCCGCCAAACTCATCGAGGAGTTTTGACGGGATCGAGCCGTTTGGTTTTTTAATCACGCCAACGCTTGAGTTGACCCATACTCGGTTTCTGCCCGGGGTTATTGCGAGCACCTCGTAAATGGCAATGCCGGACGATTCTTTGAAGAGCCCGCGAATCCAATTGATAAATTCTTTAACTTTTCTCAATAAAAATTTCATAGGGTGTAGACGATGTACTCTATGTTGTCGCTTTGGGGTCGGCCGCCGGCATTGGACACACTCCATTTGTGATCAAGCATTTCGACCTCTGCTTTTCTGAATTTTCGCACCACCTTCAAAAGCTCATCTGGTTTTATGCCAGTATCGGGATTGGTTTGGCCAAGCGAAATGATCCATTGTGGAATATGCCGTGAACACTCAAACATTTTTTCGAGAAATATTTTAGCATCGGCCTTTGAAAACACGCTCACTTCTTTCGTGATTTTCTTTTCGGCCAAGATGCAATCAAGGACATAGTATTCATTTTCGTATGCGCTTGATTCTGGATAGGGCGGGTCAAAATAGACCACATCGCCGCTTGCTCTTTTCAAAAAATCAAACACATCTCCTTTGTGAACTTCGTTTTCTTGATGGTTATCAAAAATGCCGCGATTGATTACATTCTTGAGATGCAAGAGTCCAATCAGCGGGTGCTCGATCATGCGGATGTTTTTTGGCGCGTGGGATTTCGAACGAAGCGGCCAATCATAGCTTTCGTTTGAGAGGTCGATGGTGTCTCTCGTATGTGTGAATTTTCCGAACTGCCGGGTGCTTCCAATAAATTTAATGAGAAGATGGTACATCAGATATTGCTTGGTGCTTCCTGGAATAAAGTTGTCCCGAACCATCACGAAGGCGTTGTCCAAAAATTCGGCGATTTGTTTGACGAATACTTTTGGGACATAGTTTTGCTCAATAAAACTTTTGTGTTTGGTTTCTATAAAAAGGCGGGCTAGGTCCTCATCGGTGATTTGATGCCGCGAGTTTTCAATAAGAGCTTTGCCGACAATAACGGATCGCTCGGCAATGTCGTTGCAAACGACTTTGTATCCTTTGGCTTTCGCCCATAAACTCACCGAGCCGCCGCCGAGAAATGCATCTATAAACACGCCATCTTTTTTCTTAATGTGCTTGAAGATGTCCTGCACCAGTTTTCTTTTTCCGCCGAAGTAATTCGGCAATGATTCAAATTTTGTCCACGACATAATTGTTTTGGGTTGTTAAGCCCTTATTTCTGGCCCTCTCAACGCTCCTTTTTACACCCTTTCAGGTGGAGGTCGATGGATGCGCTTCGACCTTTAAGAGAGCCAGAGATAAGGGCCTACAAATAAAAAACGGGCCCGCAAATGGTGCCAGAGTTGTGCTTTCGCTTGGCAACATTTGCGAGCCCGCAGACTCGGAATATACGATTCACGCTTGCCCCGCAGAGCAAGGACTATTCAGTTGTATTTTTATTATAGCATATCTTTGTGCATCAACAAGGTTTTCCACATGGGTCTTTCGGGCCTCTTTTTATGGCCACCTTAATGATCGGCTTGACTATAATGGAGATTTCTCTTTTCACCTCAACCATAATTGGCTTGCCGCAGTGATGGCAGTTCGTCTCAAAATCCGCCTCGCCTTTGAACGATGCATCTTTGAATAAAACCTTAGTGCAATATGGGCAGTGGCTGATAGTTTCTCGCATAATTTTAATTCCTCATTGAGACGGATAGCCGAGGCTTTCCGCCTCGTGAAAAATCAATTACTCCCGGCTTCCTTCTTGGCTGGCCTCGGATGAATCGGTGTCGGCATCTTCTTTGGCCTTGTCACCTGTGTCCTCTGCCTGTCCTTCCTCGCCAGAAGCTTGATCCTCGTTCAATTTTTTTTCTTCGTCCATATGATTATTCTTTAGTTATTAATTTTGGCGATCCGTCGACCTCTGCGAATCGCTTTTTCTATATCCTTCCAGTTCTCTCATTATTTTTACAAAATGATCTCGGCGTATGAATATAAAATGTTCTTCCAAATTGCGCGTCACATCAATAATCGGTATTTTTGAAAGTCCCAAGTCAAGGGACTCTTCTCTCGCTTTCTTGTACCACTCCAAAAGTTTCCACTGCTCACAGTTTTTCATTTCAATATAAAAATCATTGAGGATGGTTTCTCCTCTGGCCATAATGTCGCCGGGCATAAACGATCCAAACCCGCCGGATCGCGGTGTCCTTCGGACCGTAATCCCAAACTCCTTTTCATAAAACTTTGCGCCGCCCTCTCGCTCGTTTCTCGCGCCTTTGCGTTTTGATTTCTTGCCGATCTTTGACCAGCAAAACTTGCAAATTCCCTGATGGAGTTTATTCGGATATTTTTCTTGGCATTTTTTACACTGCATATTAGTCATATATAAATTCCGATGGAAGGTCTTTTAATCCTTGCCATGCGAGCATGGCCGAAATAAGGCGATCATCTTTCTGGCCGGTTTCAGCTCCCATGCCATGATGGCCGGCTTCGTTGGTGTGAACGAAAGTAAGCATTTGACCTACAGTCGCGGCAGACGACATCCCAATTTCCTCTTCTCGCAGACCCTCTTTGAATTCGTCCACCATCAACGGTTTCGTTATCTTCGTAGTTTTCCAGCCCAACCTGCGAGTCCACTGCTTACTGGTATGGTCATAGTATCTTTGACGGAAGATATTCGGATATTCCAGCTTTTGCAGTTCATTCAGCACCGCAATTCCGTGTCCGTTTATTTCTGGCACTATAATCGCGTTCTGGAAATATTCGGCTGTTTTCACCATTTTTTTGGCAAATAAGTCAGGCGGTATTCGGTTGTTGGCGTAGTGCGCCACTTCCCGGCCGGTCATCTTGTCTATTACCGTAAATGCGGAGTCGTCCCGACCCGCGCCCTCGGACGGATCGCCACCCAAGCTGTAATAGTGATTATTTTTCACATGCCCGTAAATCAAGACATCGCCGTCCAGCTTATCAATCGGTTCTCTGATAAATTTCCGCTGGGCCTCAATGTGCTGTTTGGGAATTACCGTGCTTGCCGAGGCGACGAACGCTTCCTCGATAGTGATCGGGTATTCTTGTTTGAACTTATCGGTATCACCACCACATTTGTTTTTGATCGCCCAACGCCGCCAGTTTAATTGTTTGAGCTTCAGATTGAAGCTTTTCTGGATTTCTTTTTCGTAAACATCCAGTGTCTCAGTAAACTTTGTTTTTTCTTCTTCGCTGGAGAATGGTATCGAATACTTCGGCATCAAATGCCACGGCAAGAAAATGAGCTCAAAATCATTCTTGCCGGATCGGGCATCCTGCACCATGTTGTAGAAATATTCTCCGTCGCCACCGAACCCATTTGCAGTTGATTCGAGAATGACCATTGTATTCGGGAGATCGGGTATTGCCTGCATCACTGAGAGCATCAGTTCTTTTCCGTCTTTCCAAAATGCGACTTCGGAGCCGTGGAAATTATGGATGGTCAAGCCGCGTCCAATTTTTACCTTGCCGGCCGTAGCAATAACTATTCTGGATCGCAAACCCGGTTTCTCGACTCGCGCTTTTTCATCTGGATTATCAAATACCAATTGCTTTTTGTTGTCATACCGCTTTAGTGGCCGGATTAATTTAGGCATCATGTCGTAGAAGAGTTTCGACATTTCGAATATTGCTTCAGTGGATTCTGGTTCATGCGCGACAATCAACGAATTTACATTCGGCTTCAGAGAGGTGTCTTGAAAAATCATTCCTTCCGTAAAAGTTGACACGCCTTCTTGCCGGGCCTTCAAGATAATAATGCGGACTGGTTTTTTCTGCTGTCGGATCGCATCAATCTTCTGATACAGCATGTTTTGAACATTATTGAACTCGAAAAGAATTCGCCGTTGATCTTCCGTTTTGATTTGAAGAGCGCTCTCGATAAAACTTCGGGGAATCTCAACCCATTCGGCATATAAATCACTACCTGTTTTTTCTTTCGTAGTATTCTTTGGCATAATCTTCAAGAGTTTTTACTATCTCCAGCTGGGTTTTCTGCGTTGGCTTGCCCTCGGTGCGGTCAAATAATTCTTTAATGGCGCCGAGCTTCACTGCATCATTGTCGCTTCCTAAAAGGGCAACGAGCATTTCATTGGCTATTCGAAAGTTTTCGGCTCGAACTCTTAGGCCGGCTTTCTTGATAATGTCGAATGCTTCTTTGTTCAATTCGTCCTGCTCTTTTTCATATTCCCGATACACCTCGTATAATTCTCCTTCGGTTCTGAACCAATTTTTTAGCGTATCTTCATTGAAGGACACTTTTTTCGGTTTTTTGCCGAATTCATCCTGGAGTTTTTCAGCTATCTCGACATAAGAATATCGGCCACTGTAGCGGAGTTCCATAGCTCTTTTGTGATACTTTTCGAGTTTTAATGGGATAGGCATAAAAGTGTCCTTAAGTGTCCTTAAGTGTCCTTAGTTGCCGGCCATAAAGTCCGCGCATATCAATTCCAGTGCCCTTGATTTCGACACCTTTTCGGCCTTTATCAGCTTTTCTATGGCTCGGTTTATTACTTTGGCCTGCGGGCCGGTGACGCTAAAGGTAATCAGCGCAATCGTGACCTTTTTCGGATTGATTTTTTCTTTCACCGACTCAACTTCCGCACCCTTGGTTTCGGCGAACTTTGTGACCTCTTTCACGAATGTTTTGAGTTGATCTTTTGGTTTCTCGTCAACGATAAAAGACAGCTCGACAAAGTTTTCTTTGGTCATTTCCTCTTTGAGCTTCTGCAACTTCTTTGAAATATCTTCTTGGGCGACCTTGAGCGCGTCTTTCAAGGCATCTTCTTCCGTGCCATACACTTGAGCAATCTTTTTAATCGAGAATCCTTTCTCGGTCAGTTCGTAGACAAGTTTTCCAAGACGAAGCAAGTCATCATTACCGTGAATGTTATCCTGCAAGCTGAAGATTTTTGATTCATCATCATTCATCGGCGTGATGTTTACTTCCACTTCCAAAAGTTTCAGTTCTTTCATGGCCAGCCAGCGGTGGTAACCGCCAATGATTTCGTATCCGTCTTTAATCGGCCGGACTTGAATCGGCTGGGTCTGCCCGTGCTCACTGATTGAGAGCTTCAGTGCCTCAAACTCTTTTTTGTTCATGCCTCTTGGATTCCAAGCATTCGGCCGGCATTTCTCAACAGACACAAATTGCGATATTCGTTTTTCGACTTTTTTATTTTTCATAGATGGGATTCTGGTCTCGCTGTCCCTCGGCGCACCTCTGGCACATCGAGCTTCACATTTACTTTCGCTTGGTTTTTTCGACCTACGATGTTGATGACGCTTCGGATCGCGTTGATGCTCTGGCCTTGCTTACCGATAACAACGCCGGCATCGCCCTCACCGAGCTTAACTGTGAGCAACACGCCCATCTCATCCGTCGTGCGATTCACCAATACTTTTTCGGGCTGACTTACTATTGCTTTGAGTATTGTCTCCAATACTGCTTTGTCTTGTGATTCCATAATTCGTTTTGTAATTAGTTGATTAATTTTTCGCCCCTTTCGCCTTTTTCTTTATCAGGTGGTACGGGTCGGCTTTTGCCAAAGAATCGCACACAGGGGCAAACAAGTGGCAAGGTTTTTGGCAAATCCGCTCAATTCTGGCATTAGAACGGGATATCGTCTGGACCCGGGGCTCCTTCGACCTGAGGGGCCGGCTTCGATCTTTCCGACAACACGATATTATAATCGGGCTGTTTGTCCGCTTCTTTTTTATCGTTCTTGAAGACAGCAATGTTGATGTCTCCGCTTAAGTCCTGGATCACGCCGGACAAGTAATTTCTCCCGTCCTGCGATTTCTTGATCCATAACGCTCCTATTTTTCTTGACATAATTTTGTTGAAATTAATTTTTTACTTCGACCTTTTATATTTTTCCTTGCTCGTGTTTTTCTTCCATCTCGCGTCCCGTCTTTTCGTACTCCGTCCAGTATTCGATCCATGTCGCTTTTATCTTCACAAGGTTTTGCCTGTCAGCGTGTCTTGCCGCTTCGGCAAGAGCTTTCACAAACGATCCGCCGTATTTCGTCATCGCTTCTATCGTCCAGTAATCGCGCGCGCCTTCTTCGATTTGTTTTTCCGTTCCTGTGATTAAAGTCATGGTGTTGATTTCTTGATTCGGTAATCGTAATCCCGGGACTCGACCAGCCGGCACATGCCGGCGACTCGGGAAGCTATCCTTTCCTCAAACCTCGCTTCCAGTTCTTCAAGGTTGAGGTTCGAGGTAACAATGATCGGCTTCTGCTCTATCCATCGCTCGTCAATGATTTGATACAGAATCTGGCGGACCCAGTCAGTGGTCTTTTCCGCGCCCAAATCGTCAATGACAAGCAGAGGCGCGGAGGTGTATCGGCTTATCAAGTCCGATTCGTTTTCAGTGCGATACTGCTCGTTCTCGTTAAAGGTTTTTCTGATCTCTGCCAGCAAATCGACAACGCGGGCAAACCTGACTTGAATCTGTTTTTGCTCGATGATGTGCCGGGTTATTGCAACCGCGAGATGTGTTTTGCCCGAGCCAGCTTTTCCATAAAGCATGAGGCCGCTTGTCGTCTCCCGGCCGAATCCTTCGGCGTATTCTTTGACGATTTCATACGCTTTGCCCTTATGTGAGTTATCGAATGTTTCAAAGGTCATTCGCGCCAAAATTCCACGAACGATGCCGGATCGTTCAAGATAGGTTTCTATGGTCATCTTTTTATGGGTTTCCGTTTCCCGCCTCTCTCTTTCTTCGGCAATAATCACACTGCAAGAATCGCAATGATCCTGCTGGCGCCAGCCGAGAAGCGTGATAAACTTCGGCGCAGTCAAACTCCCGCATCGCCTGCAGGCAGTCGGCGGCGGGGCCGGCTGATTTTCTTTTATGGTTGTTTCAATTTTTTCCATGTTTAATCTTTGGTTATTAAGTGATCGTATTTTCCGACCTTTGTTTTTGGTGATTCCAACTCATCGTTCCATCGCTCTTGGTTCAAGTAGGTTGAGGGATGGGGTATAAACTGACCGTTATCTTTTTTCCACTGCGGGCTTTCTCTCGCTTTCCGCACCGCATTGACAACGACTTGCGTCAGTTCAGGAGTTGGCTTCAACTTATGCCAAGATTGCAGGGCTCTTTTTCTGGATTTATGGTTTGGATACTCTTTCCAGAAAATCTCAAAAAGAGTATCGTATTCCGCTTCCTTCGTGCGCTTATCTTTTTTGTTACCATTGTCAACATTGTTATCATTATTGTTCCTGTCCTTTTGCTGTCCCTTTCGTGTCCCTCGCGTGTCCCTTTTGCTGTCCCTCTCCTCGTTTTTCTGCGGTTGAAATCTCCCGTAATTCGCTATCAAAATCCGAGTGAATTGGCTGTCCCGCGCGGTGTCCCTTTTTTCAATCATTTTGTCGGCCGCAAGCGCATCCAAAAACTTGCTCACTTTGTTTTTTGACCATCCCCATTCTTTGGCTAAAAAGCGCAACGAGGTGACGAGCTCTCCTCGGGTAAGAGTGAAGTTCCTATTCAAAAACAGCACTGTTTTATCGCTCTTGTGCGTAGCTCGCATGATCAAGTCAATCCACGCCTGGGCCCGGCTGAAGGGCCTGTCATCCCATATCCAGTGATGTTGCAGTTTACGCCAAATTGATACCCATCCGTTTTTCATAAAAGTTAGTATTCCAAATAATTTTCTTCTAACCCCCGATCGACCGCTTTTGCTTTCGGGTGGTTATCGTAAAAATCCCGCAATGCGACCTTTAGGGCTTCGGGGTTTTTCTTTGTTCGCATAAGTCGCAAAACTTCAGCCACATCTTCGGGGCTCAAATAAAAGTGACCGTTACCACCCATCCAAAATTGGCACTCATATAAAATTTTTGCTTTTTCTAAATCAGTCATGTTTTTTGTTTTGCTAAATAATTTTTGAACCTTTGCGTGATCTCTATGGTCTGATGATAGGCGAGCTCGGATCGGGATCGTTTGATGTAGCCCCACTCGATGAGCCTGTCTCTCATGCGTTTATGCGCGGTTTTTCGATCACAACCAAAAACGGCTTGAATTTGCGGAAGCAAAATGCCGCACAAAAAGCGGTACTGCTCGGCGCTGGTCGGTTGTCTGTATTCAGTTGTTGTTTTTGTATATGTCATATAGTTTCTTCCCCCCGAAGAAGAAGTCCGCACTCGGACTTCTTCCCGGCCTCTCATCAGCCGGTCCTACTTCTGGATCACGCAACTACGATGATCCGTAGGGCCGGCTGTCAGTTGCCGATTACCCGATTCCGTATCTGCAACCTCTGCCGTTCCCTAAATCCCAATATCCGCAATTATTCGGGTTGCAGAATATCGGGTTGCAACTGCAGTAGAACACTCCGCAATCTATGGCATGGGCAATTCTCGCCATAAGATTCAAGAGTCGCTGAATATCCTCTTCGGTTCTCTTGGTGGCGACGCTGACCACTTTCGGCACGCCGTTTTTGACGATGTAATCCATCACGAGTCCCTTCTCGATCTTCCCGGTCTTTACCCGGAATCCCATGCTGTAGGCGGTCATCTGAAGGTCAGTGTCCACCTGATCTTGAGTCGGAGTTCTCGCGCTCGTCTTGGTGTCTCGGATTCTCATCTTGTCATCCACCAAGTCCATTCGGCCGATAAATTTGTAGTCCACATTGTCGAAGTTCACCTCGAAGGGTTCTTCGACCATGAGCGGTTGAATGGTCGGCGACAGCGCTTTGACGGGTTTCTTTTCGTACTTCCTCGTCTTGGGATTGAGCTCTCGGTAGATGAATGGTTCGCCTTGGCGGTCTTTGCCGGTGTGGTAGGCGCACACCAGATTCACGCCCTCGTCTTTGACCATTGATGGGTTCTCATCCTTATTCCAGAGCGTCTCTTGTTTTGCCAAGTCAAAGCTGTCGGAGAAAGCATCCAGCACATCGTTTACTTTCAGATCCTTGTGGCTTTCGATCTTCTGCCGAAAATTGTGCTCGAGGGCGGCATGGACCGAGCTTCCCAGCGTCATTACCGATCTTGGCGGAATCTTGAGTCCGTCGATGTAGCGGAATTTGTAGTGGAGCGGACACTTCTGGTAAGTGAGCAGTTGCGAGACCGAGAAGTGCCGCTTCTCTTTTTCCTTTACTGCCGCCGGATAGGCGGCTTCGTGGGTTAGTGTTTGTCCGTTCATAGTTTTCCGTTTCCATTGGCCTCGGCTACGCTGATCTGCAATCGCGAGATGACCTCATCGTAGTTTTGGGGCTCAAGTTTTATGTTAGTAATGTCTTTTACGACCTTTTGATACTCGGCCGGACCCTGAGGAGAGTGTCCGAGTTTTTTGAGCAGGGCGGCAATCTGAATCTTTTTCTGATCTACGGATTGCTCTTTGATCTCCTGGATTTGCTGTTCGGCTTCCTGCATCTGTTTTGGCGTCGCGCCTTTTCTCTTGAGCTGAATCCACGCTTTGACGAAGGTGTATGGGATCACCGCGTTGATGGCGTTTCGCTGGGCCTTGGATACCGCTTGCTCGAAGTAGAAGGGGTTCTCCAGCACCCTTCCGTCTCGGAGGCGGAGGTGCTTTTGCTGTCGCTTGAGGCCTATCCGCGAGGTGCCGGTGTAGACATCAAACGACTCGACCGCCACCGTGACGCTCTTGTCGTCCTCGGCAATGATCTTTAATTTTTCGAGCGGGACCTGGATGCCTCCATATTCCCGGCTCGCTTCCTTGGTCCCGATCCATGAGAGGCCGGTGACCGTTTTTCCGTCCTGCGGGAATTCGTAGACATACTCGTCCAAGAATCTCCCTTGCAGTTCGGCAAGAATCTGCTGATCGTCTTTGCGATCCATAAGCTCATAGACATTTTCTTGAGCTTCCGACACGGCCGGCATCACCGCTTCGGTTCGCGGTGCCGGTCGCCTTCCCCGCTTTTGGGGAAGGGCGACTTGCGGCACGACGATCTCTTTTCTGGTTGTTGTTTTTTCCGTCATGTTGTTAGGCATTGACCGCTTCAGGCTGGTTTGCTATGCTAAAGACATAGATAGGTGAGAGCTCTGCGAAAGCAGGGCTTTTGCCTTTTTTAAGCAGGGCCTGATCGGTCTTGTTTTTAATTAATTCCTTTCGAGTCCTTTCGACTAAGAAGGCCTCGGTAGCATATAGGGCTGTAATAAACCCTGAATGTCTTTCGGCATCTCGGACGCTCATGCTTCCAAGCATCCGACTCATGTAGTCCCGGTGGGACTTGAGTGTTATTTCCATGATTGTGTTTTGTTCCTTTCCCTCTGCTCCAACTTCGGCTTTCGCCGAGCTCCCTTTCGGGAAGAGGTTCTGGGTTAGTTCTTATAGCTGTGCTCCAACTCGTCCCGCTTGGCGGGAGATCCCTTCTCGCTTCGGCAGAAGCGGGTCGGGAACAGTTATAAGGTTATTAATGTGCTTGATTCTTGAGGGTCGACCTTTTGCTTTTATTTTTAGCCCCTCATCTCTGATCTCGATTCATCGAGAGCAGAGTCAGTTGCTAACTTTTGAAATGCTTTCGAAGTTCTTTTGGGATTTCTTTTAATCCTCGCCTCAGACCTCGCGCGACTTTTTCTTTGATGTAGCTGTCGTATTCTCCTTTGACTTTCCGTTTGATCGGCAGGCCATGTTCTTTCAGCGTCTTATATGCCCACTCGGTAGCGTTGTGTTCGGCCAGCGATCTCGGCACTCCGCTCGAGTAGTCCGCTTTCTCCGCTACGATGTGTCCTATTTCGTGCAGGAGGGTGAAGAATGACTTGTATCCTTTTGGCACAGCATCGAGGCAGACGATTCGCTTCTTGGTATGAGCGTGGGCTCGGCTGTGTTTCGTCTCCCGTCCCCATCCTCGGCAGTCGCACTTGTAGCAGGCCGTTATCTGGTGCTCTTCGAGGATTTCCCGGCCGGTCTTTTCGTACCATTCGGATTTCGCTTTTCTGGCCTCTTGAAACTTCTTGAGTTTTTCTTGCCATTCGTTTGTCATAGTGATGTTGGTTTTAGATTTTCAATGTTCGACCTTTATTTCGATCCCTTGAGGTACTTAATGAGTTCCTCGAGCAGGGCATCGTATATCTTTCCGTAGGCGTAATCGGTAAGTTTGGGATCGTCTACGAAATCCACTGTCAGCTTTCCCATCAGTTCGCCGGTTTCGTCTCCGAGGTCATCGATGATCTGATCGGCGATTCGGTTTTTTACGATGTCGGTGATTCTGCTTCTCATCGCTCGAATCTCCTTATCGATGGATTTTTTCAATTGTGCTTTTGTCATGGTTGTAATTTTTAATTGGTTTATTAATTCGACCTTTAGAAATAAATCGGGAAGTGCGCTTTGATGTAATCTTCGGCTTCTTCTCGTTGGTGAAGATCCTCTGGATCGGGATCGACCTCGCCTGATCCGCCGCAGTGACTGCATGTTTGGGTTTCTTCGTCCTTGATCTCGCCGGCCTCTTGGCTTGCCGGTATCGAGGTTGAGCCGGTCCCGTCACATTCCTCGCATGCTCGCTTCCCGCCTTTTTCGATGTACTCGGTTATCTTTTCTTCTTTGAAGTCCTCGGGGAGATCATCCCAGTCGAGGACAAATTGGTATTTGTCGTAGTTCATATTTTTTTATTGGTTGTGGATAACTTTTGCTGGTGTTCGACCTTTGAGGGCATGGCAAACCCTTCCTCATTCCTTTCGAGGAGTCCTTGCCAGACCCACTTCTGCACCAGTTGGTTGAGTCGCTGGACAGTGATGTTGAACTCTCTGGCGACTTCCGCCTGAGTCCTTCCGCTGGCCAGCAACTTCTTGATCTGCTGGTTTCGCTTCGATTTTTCTAAGTGTGAATTTCTCATGTTTGTGCTCATATTTTTATTGGTTAATTCCCGTGACACTTTCTGTTGGTAATACAAAAACCCGATGTCTCGTAAGACATCGGGTTTGAGCTTTTGGCTTAAATTCCCGGTTTTAAAGGTTTTTTAGGCTTCCCTCATGACCCATGACACTTTTTATATTTTTTTCCACTACCACACGGACAGGGATCATTGCGTCCGACTTTGCCAAACTGGCTTCCGCTTCTTGCGGAATTGCCAGTTTGAGCATCCGCCTTGGGAGGATTGCTACCACCTATCAGTGCGCCGCTTTTGTGCACTTCTTCAAGTTTTTTCTTCTCTTCCATAAAGACACCCCCACCCATATGAGGAACAAGTTTTATCAGATTAGAATCTATTGTCTCTTCAAGCTCATGGAAAAGTCGTAAACCTTCATTCTTGTATTCAATCAAAGGATCTCTCTGACCGAAAGCCCGAAGTCTCACAGAAGAACGCACATAATCCATCGCTTCCAAATGCTCAAGCCAAAGCATATCAATATTCTGTAACATAGTCATTCTTAAGTTTTTAAAAAATAACTCGTCGCCCATCTCTTCTCTTTTTTTAATAACAACATCAAATAACTCCTCATAATTTTTATAAACATCCTCTATATTAGCAAGTAAAGAATCTCTATCTCCTAAGAGCGCATTCCTCCTCCTGGAATATATAGCTTTCCTCTGTTTATTTAAAACATCGTCATACTCTAAAATATGTTTCCTAGAGTCAAAATTCATTCCCTCTATTTTAGTCTGAGCCGCTTCAAGAGATTTTGTGACTAATCTATTTTCAATAGGCTGGTCTTCTGGGATGCCAAACCTGCCCATCATAGACTTAATACGGTCCGAACCAAAGACCCTCATTAAGTCATCCTCAAGAGACACATAAAATCGTGTCTCTCCTGGGTCGCCTTGCCTGCCGGAACGTCCTCTTAACTGGTTATCTATGCGTCTTGCTTCATGTCGCCCTGTACCTATCACATAAAGACCGCCAAGTTCTTTCACTTTTTCTTGTTCCTCTTTATCAGGAGGATTGCCGCCTAAGACAACGTCCACTCCTCGGCCGGCCATATTGGTGGCAATAGTCACTCTGCCAAGCTTTCCTGCTTGGGCTATGATCTCTCCTTCTTTTTCATGATTCTTTGCATTTAAAACTTCGTGTGGCACGCCCTCTTTCTTTAACAGCAATGAAAGATATTCATTTCTCTCTATGGAGACTGTTCCCACAAGCACAGGCTGGTCTTTGCCGTGGAGCTCTTTCACTTTCTCCGCCACTGCCTTAAACCTTCCCCCTGATGTCTGAAAAATAAAATCCTCATTGTCTTTTCTCAATAAAGGCTTGTTCGTAGGGATAGAAGCAACATCCAAATTGTAGACTTTGTGAAATTCTTCGGCTGAAGTCATGGCGGTTCCCGTCATGCCGGAAAGCTTCTCATACATCCTAAAATAATTTTGGAAAGTAACGCTTGCAAAAGTCCGGCTTTCTCTTTGCACAGAAACTCCTTCTTTTGCTTCAACAGCCTGATGAAGACCCTCCGACCAGCGTCTGCCCGGCTGAAGCCTCCCCGTAAATTCATCTACTATTATCACTTCGTCATTTTTAACCACATAATCTTTATCCCTTTCAAAGAGCGCCTTGGCGCGAACGGCGGTCTCCAGGTGGTGCACATATTTAATTCCTTTCTCGGTATAGATATTTCCTATACCAAGAATTTTTTCCGCTTTATCTATCCCCTCCTCTGTCAAAGATATAGCGCGAAGCTTTTCATCAACTTCATAATCTTCCTCTCTATTCATCTTCTCGGCAATCTTAGCAAATGTCTTATAAAGATCCTCTGACTCAGCCGACGGGGCGGAGATGATGAGAGGCGTCCTTGCTTCGTCTATCAATATAGAGTCAATCTCATCAACAATCGCATAATGAAAATCTCTCTGAGACAACTCGCTTTCATTATAGACAATGTTGTCTCTCAAATAATCAAAACCAAACTCATTATTAGTGCCATAAGTTATATCAGCTGAATAAGCCTTCCTCCTGGAACACGGTTTCAAAAACTCATGAACAACTTGGTAACTTCCTTTCTCGTCTCTTTCTTTATCCAAGTCATTTTTTTCATGAGTTGGATCATATAAGAAAGAAGATTCGTGATTTATGCATCCTACAGAAAGACCAAGATAATGATAAACTTGTCCCATCCATACAGCATCTCTTCTTGAAAGATAATCATTAACAGTAACAACATGAACTCCTTTTCCAGAGAGTGCGTTAAGATATGCAGGAAGAGTGGCAACAAGAGTTTTACCTTCTCCTGTTTTCATCTCAGCAATTCCTCCTTTATGGAGCACTATACCGCCTAATAACTGAACATCATAATGCCTCTGTCCAAGAGTCCTTTTTGCCGCTTCTCTTACTAGGGCAAAAGCATCAGGTAAAATATCATCCAGCGTTTCTCCTTTTGATATTCTGTCTTTTAATTCAATTGTTTTTAAAGGGAGATCTTCATCTTTCAGAGTACTGATATCAATTTCTATATCGTTGATTTTAAGCACAAGATTTCGGCCTTCTTTGAGTAAAGGGCTTTCCTTATTAAAAATGCTATTATTTATTTTAGATAAAAATGACATATTAGTCCTATATATTAGCATGTATTTAAGCAAACTAAAACCCCCGCCTTGGCGGGGGTTAAAGCTTTGCGCTTTATCTTATTTTTTTCTCTTTGCTGGTTTTCTTTTTGCAGTCTTTTTCTTTGCAGCTTTCTTTACAGTCTTTTTCTTCGCAGCTTTTCTTTTTGTAGCCATTTTATTTTAAAACTTAAAAATTTATAATAACATCGACCTTTTGAAATGTTATTTCAAGTTCTTTAATATAATTATCTTTCTTTAAGAGAATAAAAACAACAAAAAAAAATCAAAACTGTGGATAACTTTTCAAAAAATAAATTATTAAAATAAATTATTTTTTTTAAATTTAAAAATTCCCAACCAGCTGAACTTCTTCTTCAATTTTAATTTTAAATTTTTCATAAACTTTTTTCTTGCAAAGCTCAGCTAGTGATCTTACATCTTTCGCTGTCGCGTTCCCTTTATTCAAAATATAATTGCAGTGCTTTTCTGACACAAAAGCTTCTCCTATATTCACTCCGGACAATCCAGCCTCTTGTATTAAAAAGCCGGCTGGCAATTTATATTTATTTTCCACTTTTTTAAACAGAGGAAAAGTTGAGATCAATTTCTCTTTATCTATACCAATATTATCCCAGGAAATATTTTTAAAGAAGCACCCGGCTGACTTGCCGCAGTAATCACAAGACGAGGCGCGCGACTTTGTATTCTCAATCATAATATTTCTTATCTCATCTTCTTTGCCTTGTTTCATCTTCAATACGACAGACAAAATAATAAATCTGGGATCTTTTTTAAACAGAGATTCCCTATAATCAAAAAGACATTCTTCCCTATTAAATTTTTTAACAGCCAAAGTATCAAGGTTAATGGTTTCCACTTCTTCAATATTAAGAGAGATGCTCTTTCCAAACGCTCCGGCATTGCCACGGACGGCTCCACCGACAGTTCCTGGTATACCGACCGCCCACTCAAGTCCGGAGAGTGAATGCTCTGCCGAAGACTGTACAAGCTTCGCCAAACTTTCACCGGAAGATGCAACAATTCTCAGACCATCAATTGATAATCCTTTAATTTGAATCCTTATAACAAGTCCCGCAAAACCGGAATCGGAAATTAAAACATTAGAACCTCCGCCTAAAATAAAAATTAGCAACCCCTTATCTTTTGCCCATAGAAGCGCGTCAAAAAGTTCCTGTTTATCGGAAACAGAGACAAAATAACGCGCGATACCGCCCACTTTAAAAGTAGTGAAGGGCGCTAAGGAGATATTTTCTTCAATCTTCATTATCATATTAATTCCAACCCACTAAAGGAGCGATGAGGCTAACTCCAAAAATGTTTAATTATATGAGCGCTTATCATCGCTCCTTTATCAGGTTGGAAAATCTTATCTATCTTACCTAGCTATAATACTACAAGAAACACGTCTGAAACACAATATGTATATAGAAACACAAAGCCCGCCGTGAGGCGGGCCAAGTGCAAACATTTTTGGATTCCTAATTATTGATAAAAAGGAACACTCATATATTTAATATGTATCATAAATAAATAAATAAGTCAAGCGATTTTAAAGATATAATCTTTTTAACTCTTCAATTCCCTCTTCTAAAGAGACTTTCGGCTCCCAACCTAGAATATTTTTTGCTTTAGAATTATCGGCAAGTGTATGCTTTGGCTCAAGCCGAGGCTCGCAAAATTCAGTCGGTCCGCCTATTAAAGAAGCGACTTGATTGACGCTAAAATTCCTGCCAGCACCGATGTTAAATACCTCTCCTTTTCCAACTTTGTCACTTTCCATAGCCAAAATATTAGCCATTACAACATCTCTAACATTGGTAAAGTCTCTAGTCTGCTCTCCATCCGGAACAACAGTCATAGGCTTTCCTTCTTTTTTCTGCTTTAAGAATTTCCCTATCACAAGAGCATAAGCGCCGTCCGCGTTAAAACGAGGACCGTAGACATTGAAATAACGAAGAGAAACTGTCGGCAAACCATAAACCCTACTGAAAACCCGGCATTTTAATTCGCCTATATACTTTTGCAGGCCATAAGGACTAATTGGATTTGCAGGCATTTCTTCATGAAGAGGCATCATATTCTGATCTCCGTAAGCAGAACTTGAAGCAGAATAGATAAACTTCTTCACGCCAGCATCCTTTGCTGCAACCAATAGATTTAATGTTCCATTGACATTAACATCATGTGTCTCAATCGGATTTTCTATTGAATACTGCACCCGAGGAAGCGCCGCCAAATGAAATACGTATCGAGTTCCATCAACAATTTTTTTAACAGCTTCAAAGTTTCTTATATCCTCCTTATGCAAAACCGCTTTAGGATTTACATTCTCTACCTTGCCGTTTGAAAGATTATCTATTATGTGAACATCAAATTCCCTTTCGATAAGTTCATCTACTAAATGAGAGCCTATAAAGCCGGCTCCTCCAGTTACCACTACTTTTATCTTTTTATTTTCCATATTTTATATTTTACAGATTAAGGTTTTCTCCCGGCTTTAATTTCATTTATATAATACTCTCCTTGCGCTTTAAATTCAGGCATCAATTTGATTGCCTCTTCAATTTCCCTTATCGCCTCACCCTTCATGCCAAGCTCTGAATAAGCGGCCGCTAAGCTTACATGATATTGAGCATTCATAGGGTCTGAATTTACAAGCGCGATCCAAGTATCTTTAACTTTTTCAAAATTACCCACCATAAAATAAGCTGTTGCAAGATTAGTGCTTGGGATATCCTTACCGTAATAATACTTCTCTATAATTTCATTGACATATTCTTGTTTTTTCGCAATAGCAGCCATTATCGCAAAATTTTTTACTGCCTCTCCATAGTCCCTATCAAGGTTATAGGCAATTTCTGCCGCCTCAAACGCATCTTCCGGCTTATTGGCTTTTACATAAGTGTCAGCCAAAGCAAAATAAACAGCTTGTTTTGTCGGCGCAAGAGCTTGCGCCTTAGTCAGTCTTTCAAGCGATTTTTCAACTTGACCGGACTTATTATAAAGCGATCCGGCAAAGAGATAATATCTTAAATCTTTAGGACTCCTCTCTATCTGCTTGTCAATTTCAGATGTTGCCATATTAAGAATTTTTATTTTTTCTTCATCTGAGAAATTATCTGAAGATCTTGCTTTATTGGCATAATCAGAGAGTTGATCCACCGCCTCAGCAGTACCGAAAGTATTCAAAGAAATCACGCGTTTAAAATTATCCAGCACAACACTTGAACTTTGACCTGTCCCGGAATATCTTAATGTATCAATAAGATTTTTAGCAGCTAGCGCGGGCTTTAGATTTACAAAATAAAGAGAAGTCAAAACAAACATAAAAGCCAAAATGACAACAGAATATCCCAAAAGACTAGGTTCATTTTTACTTAGATCAATTTTTTGAGAAATAGCGCCCTCTTCACTATATTGATAACTTATATATCCTAGTATGCTGAAGAATAAAAAATATGAAATTAAATTATCAAACACGAAAAGATTATGAAAACCATAAGCGGCAAAAACGGCAAAAATCGCCGCGATTTCAAAAATACTCATTCTTCCTTTCTTGTAAAGCTTCCATGCCATAAATAGAGAAGTGACAAATATTGAAAGATAAGCTAGAAGCCCGAGTATTCCGGCAGTTGTAAGCCAATCAAAGAAGACATTATGCGCTCTGTCAAACCATTGCTCTTGCCCCCAAAGTCGCGGATCATAATATTTATTGAACAAAAGATTATAATTCTCTGGACCCCAACCTAAGATCGGATGCTCTTTAAATCCTTTTATAGACATGTTCCATATCAGGAACCTGGACTCAACCGTTTTCTCTGTCAAAGATATGGAAGAAAGTCTATTTAGAACTGGACTCTTGGCAACAAACGAAGAATCTTTAACGGCTATAAAAAGACCCGTTGCCAGAACCACAACGATAATTGCGCCTAGCGAGAACCTGCGGACATTTTTATTTTTAGTCAAAAGACCGGCAACAATACCAAAAGTAACAAGCCCGACAAGGAATCCTAAAATAGCGCCTCTCGTGGCAGTATAATAAAGTATCGGCAAACTGATTACCGCTAGACCGGCATATAAATATTTTATCTTAGTGTCCGAAGACCTAAGATAAAGAATAGTTAGTATAAAAAGCTGAAATATAACAAAGATAGCCAAATAAGAAGCATTGCCAAAAGTGGAATCAAGCCTAGTTGAACCTTGATGTATCTTAAACGCTCCAAAAAGCTGAAAATAAGCATAAAGAATAGCTAATGTGCCGAAGGCAACAATACTTCTAAAAAGCCATAGCCAATCTTCTTTCAGTCTTAACGAACTTATTGCTATTATAAAATACAAAAATAAATGTATATGCCCCACTAACCCTTCCATTCTCTCAAAATTAGACCAAAAACTGCGATAAGGATTCTCCCCAAAAATAGTTGCTAAAGATAATACAAAAAGAGTCGCTCCTAAAGCGAGAAGAACGGGAGTCTTTCTCGGTCTATAACTCTTATCAAATACAGCCAAGACAACCCATAATAAAAATATAATTTCAACAACTGTTCTAAAGAAAAAATTTTTCCCTGTTATAAAAGGAAAAAAGAACATACTAGAAACAATCAGGAAAATGACGGGGAGGATGAAAATACCGCCCCTAACAACATAAGATAAAATTTTTAATTCTTTTTGCTTCATTTATTTTCCATAACTTTAATAACTTGCACCGGACAAGCTTCTTCAGCGTCTTTATTGCAACCGACTTCGTCAATATCAAGCTCATAATCCCCTTTCTCATTCTTCTTTCCGCCTATTATCTCCGCCTTATCGTCATCGCCCATCTTCCAGAATTTAGGGCAAACAGCCACACAGCTCCCACAGCCTATGCACCCCTCATGGTCCTGATATATTTTTGTCTTTTTTTTAGACATATATCTCTATAAAATATAACAATCAGAACCAATTGTCAAAACGCCAAAATAAGTATAGAATTTAATTGTTTATGAAAGACAATCAAAATAAAAAAGAAATTAATCCGAATCTCCTCCAAATATTAGTCTGTCCAACAGATAAAGGAAAGCTGGAATACAACGATAAAGAGAATAGTCTCCTCTGTCTAAAATGCGGGAAAAAATATGAAATAAAGGACGAAATCCCAATACTTTTAAATTAAAAATATAAAAAATAACTAATATGGTAAAATTTTCAATCATAATACCTGTCTATAATGAGGGCGAAAGCGCAAGACGCACTCTTGAAGACTTAAAAACTTTTTTAAATAAAAACACAGGAGAGCATGAGATAATAGCAGTTGATGACGGGTCAAACCAAAAAACTAAAAATGTATTAAAACAAATAGAAGGTATCAAACTCATAACTCATGACAAAAACCGCGGATACGGAGCGACGCTAAAAACCGGCGTTAAAAATTCATCTTATGATTGGGTGATGTTTTTTGACTCAGACGGACAGCACAAAACAGATTATATACTTGAGCTTTTAGAGCACACTGACAATTACGACATGATTGTAGGAGAAAGAACGGCTTACAAAGGCCCTACCTTTAGACAGCCAGGTAAAAGATTTTTAAAAGCGCTAGCCGAATATTTAGTCAACGCAGAAATACCAGACCTAAACTCAGGTTTTAGATTGGTAAAAAAGAGCGGCTTCTTTAGATTCATGCATCTCTTTCCTAACTCATTTTCCCTCACAACAACCATAACATTGGCTTTCTTCAGAGAAGGGCTGAATGTAAAATATATTCCAATAACCATAAACAAAAGGAATGAAGAATCAAAGAGTACTGTTAAGACAAAACACGGACTCCAAACAATTCTCCTGATATTAAGGATGATAATGCTTTTCAATCCCCTCAAAATATTTTTACCGGCCAGTTTTGTTCTATTTCTGCTGGGGGTGTCATTCTCTCTATATGGGATAGTATCCTTTGGGAAATTCCCGATATCCGGACTTCTCATCCTTCTGACCAGTTTCTTAATCTTCTTTAACGGACTCTTGGCCGACCAGACATCCACAATAATGAGAAATGAAAAATAATGACCTTCAAGCACTATTTTCAATTTATCGGCCTCGTCATTTTCGCCATCGTCTTATACAGAATAGATATAAACAAGAGTCTCGAGATAGCGCTAAGCGCCAATGTCTTTATCATCTTCTTATCTCTACTCTTGGGCATACCAGCCATAATTTTGAGGAATATAAGATGGCAAAAATTACTAAAAAACGAAGGGGTGAATATACCTTTCATGGAGTCTCTTTTTATATATTTCTACGCAGTCTTCTGGGGAGCAATCACACCGGCCAAACTAGGCGAACTTGTAAAAATACTCTTTCTCAATAAGAAGCATATCTCCTGGGGCAAATCGGCGGCCAGCGTCATCTTTGACAGATTATTTGATATGGTGACGATTCTACTGCTCGGGATTACAGGCGTACTGCTATTTTTCAAAGATATCAATGGGATCACTTATGTTCTGACAGCGATGCTGGGAATAATAATAATCATTATCTTGATCTTTGTTCTAAATAAAAATATATTAAAGAAAGTTTTATTCAAGATACTAAAGAAGCTTGCTAAACGCCAAGAGAGTATCACTCATTCTAAAATCCAAGATATAGCTGAAAAAGAGATTGACGATCTGTTTGCTTCATTTAAAAAACCGACGATCCTCATCATCCAAAATTTACTGATAACTCTCGTCGCTTGGGGTTTTTATTTCTTCCAATTATATTTATTGACCGTAGCACTCAACCTAAAGATCGATTTACTGACCGCCTTCTTGATAGCTGCCATAATTACATCACTTAACTTAATACCGATCTCCATATCGGGGATAGGTACAAGAGACATATCATTGATATTTTTATTTTCTCAAATAGGACTGTCTAGCCCTGAGGCAATATCATTCTCCGTCTTAATTCTTTTTACTTTTTTTGTAAATAGTTTATTTGGCTGGCTTTGCGGATTTTTTATAGAAAAGAATCCACTTAAGGTGCGTCCAAGCAACGTCAGTTAAGACCTTAACATCGTGGAAACTTCTTATTCCTTTTAGCATATTCCAGACAGCTTTTGGTCTTAAATAAAACTCTTTGTAAGCCCTTTTCATGCTATTTACAATCTCTTCACTTGAGAAATCAGGATAATCTACGATAGCTGAATAATTCTGATCAAAATCTTCCCAGTTACTGCTTGTAAGCCAGCCTTCTTCAGTGACAAGCTTAAAGAAATCCGTACCAGGGTAAGGAGAAGCAACTGCAAAATTAGCCAGAGTTAAGGGTAATTCTTTAGCTAACTTGATTGTCTCATCTACAGTTCCCTTATTTTCTCCGGGTAGACCTATTATAAAGTAACCCCACACCTTGATACCGGCACGGGCGGCATTATTAACACTCTCTCGTATCTTCTCTATGGTAATATCTTTCCTGGCATTATCTAAAACTTTCTGAGAACCTGACTCTAGGCCAAACATTACCATCTCGCATCCGGCTCTTTTCATCCACTCAAGCGTTTCAAAGTCCACAGTATCTACTCTGGAGTTACACATCCATCTTATACCTAAATTTTCATTAACCATTCTTTTGCATAACTCAATAATCTCTTTCTTATTTACAGTAAAAGTATCTGAGTGAAATAAAATATTTTTAATGCCAAGCTTCTTTAGGTATCTTAACTCCGCAAGAATACTGTCATTTGAACGTTGCCTAAAAATTCTATTCCAAGCAATCGGCGAACGGCAAAACATACAACGGAAAGGGCACCCCCTCGAAGCTGTAACGAAAGTAAATTTAGAGCCGATAAAAGGAAGATTATACTTCTCTATAGGCATAAGCTCATGAAGAGGGATAGGGAGAGAATCAAGATCTTTTATCAAAGGCCTCTTTTCATTAGCAATAGCTTCCCCGCTTTCTTTTCTGTAAGCAATACCTTTCACGAGAGATAAATCTCCTCCTTTCTCAACAACATCCACAAGCTCTGACAGAGTCTCCTCAGCTTCGCCTTCAATTACAAAATCAAGGTCTTTGAATTTCTCTATACTCTCTTTCGGCAAAGCAGTGACATGAGAACCGACAGCGATGCTCTTGGCGCCAACCTTCTTAGCAATACTCGCTACTCTCATATCATTTGAGATAGTGGAGCTTATAGCATTAAAAAGGATATAATCCGGTTTTTTCTTATCTATAATTTCCTCAAAATTCCCTCCTAGCTCACTCCAATGAATCTCGTCAGCAATACAATCCATCAGGTCTACGCTGAAACCTTTATCCTTCATAACCGCTGCCAAATAAGCCAGGTTTGTCTGTGGCCAGATTGTCTTCTCGCGCGTCTTTCGGCCAGAGCGGTCCAAATCTCTTATAACCATTACCCCAAGTTCGGGCGTGGGCGGGTTTATAAAAATTATTTTTTTCATATTATTATTTTTTATCTTTTCTTATTAAATCAGCCAAAGCTTTTATAAGTTTCTCTCCACGGACGGACATAATGCCACGACCGATCACTTCTAAAATTTCTTGTTTAATAGTATCAGGTGTTCTATTAAATTTCTTAACAAAAGATTTATAATGATCTGATCTTTCAGTTAAAATCTTTTCCGCATCTATCCCCTCAATATCCTTTTCTTTAAATCCTAGGTTTTCTAAAGACTGCTTACTCCTTTTTAAATGAAACTCATTGGTCAGAAAAGTAATCTTCTCGATATCTTCCTTGGGCAAATCATCCAAAACTTGTTTTAAACTACTTGCTGTATCATGATACTTATCTGCCAATATTATCTTATCATTAGGGAAAATTACTTCTTCTTTAGTGTCTTTCTCAATCTTCCTTTTTATAAATTCGGCCATCACCTCTGCTGCCGAAGGATTCTCTTCTCCCCAATTCTTGCCACCTGTAATGATAAGCTTATCAACCAAATCCCTTTCAATGAGATCCGAAGCGGCAATAGCTCTCATCTTCGCCCATCTTCCAAGTTGCCAACCTCCATCTTTATACTCATATTCCAGGCCGCCCTCTTGATCATACTGAAAACCTCTTTTTTCATTTTCCTTAAGCGGACCTCCGAGTAACACCAAAGTAGAAAAAGGTTTTGGTTCTTTCTCTATGTTTTCATTTGATTCTTGTATCTTTTCAAAATTTTCAGGCATATTTATCTTTTCTTAGCACTTATCATTATACCGAAAGCGAGCTTTTTTACAATCGGGATTTGACTGATGATTTTATCAATAAATATGAGGGTAGGTGTCAAGATGAATTTACCCGGAAAGAATCTGTAAATATTGACCATATCAGGGAAACCTAACAGAGGATAAGCGATATAACCAAAATAATAAACCTCCTTGATGTTGAATTCTTTTTTGATAAGTTCTATTATCTCGCTACTTTTAAAATTCTTATGGCTCTCGGCAAAATGCTCACCCTTGTTCATAATCTTCCTCGGCAAATCATTAACAAAAGATTTATTAGTATCAGCAAACACAACTTCTCCACCCGACTTTAAAACCCTCTTTATCTCACACAGGGCCTTTGACACATCAAAGAGGTGGTGCAGGAGCGCGCGAGCATAGATAACGTCAAAAGAGCCATCGGCAAAAGGAAGATTCTCCGCATCAGCACAAACCAACCTCTCGGCTCTATTTTTAGCATGAACAAGCATATTGAAAGAGATGTCATAGCCGATAAAATTATCAAAATTATTTTCTTTCAAGAATTCCATCATTTCTCCTGTCCCACAGCCGGCATCAAGCACCAAGCCCCTCGGCGGAGCCATTTTCATCATCTTCCCAAACCAAAAATTATGATATTTTCTGGAATATTCTTTCTCATATCGAACCTTTTCATAAAAGTCTGCTACAAAATCCTGAGTTTTCACTTCTTTTTCTTTATTCATAAATTATATTTTAAACATTACTTACCAGCAAAATTATTCTATAAGTCTTGTAACACCAAACTGACTAAAAACTTCTTCTAGTCTACCTTCCGCCCTTAATTTATCTATCGTCTCCGGAGCAAAATAGATAAAATTTTTATCAAGATAATAATTGAAAAGAAGAGGCGCGTTTTGATTGAAACTTACCCCTATCACTTCGTTGTCACTAATATCCTCTTTCGCTAATTCTTCTATAATAGGTATCGCCTCCGGTAAGAAGCTCGTCTCATAGGACTCGTGGAACATCCATTTGTTTGAGACAAAAAGCTGAAGAGACAAAAGAACCACCAAACTAACTCCAAATAATATATATTTTCGCCTGCTTTCAATAGACCGGCTAAACATTTTGATCAATACCAATACACCTAAAGAGATCAACAAAACTATAGCAAAACGTATTTCAAGGAAATGGTCCCAATTATTTGTCTTTAGGGCAACCAACCCAATATACCACAAAAATACCCAGGTTAAGAAAAATTTAAATAACTCTTTTCTTTCTTTATAAAGATACGCTCCGCCTAAGAAAATTAAAAAGAGAAAGAACGGCCCGCCGAAATTTATAATAGAGAAAGCCTGCTTAGGATAAAAAACGGCAGAATTAATATACACCTTAACCTGATTTAAGATAGGAACATCATATCCATATTTAATTTGAAATTCCAAGAGATCCGGGTCGCTTAAACCGGCAATACTTTCTATATAAGCGTCTTTCTCAAAGTGGTAAGTATATGGATCCGGGAAAAGGTGGCCGAAACGACTAAATGATTCGTCAGTACCTGTTATATAAGAATTATTAAAAACTCCGAAAAAACCGAAAATTAAAATTACCGGCAAAGCAAAAATAATCACCCTTCTCCAAGAACGGCTTATATATAATTCATAAATAATGACAGGCGCAACAGAAAAGATAAAAGCGTTGCGAGAAACGATGGCCAAACCAAGAAAAATACCGGTAATAAACAACTGCGTATAATTATGCAAAAATAAAGTTATTTTTCTGGTGAATCCACCTCCATAATCATTAAAAGAAAAAGATAATTCTTTAAAGCCATTCCAAAAATAGACCAGAAGACCAAAAAGAAAAAACACACTGGCAAATTCATAAGAACCGGCAAAGAGCGCCCCCTTCCAGACAAACGGCATAAATGTATCAAAAAGCGCCGCAGAAAATGCCAAGTAAAGATTACCAAAAATCCTAAAGACTAAAAGAAAAATTAAAACTGTAGATAAAGCAAAAAGAAAAATAGAAGAATAAAAAGGGAGATTTGGACTAAAATCAAAAAATTTAAAAATCTCTGCCTCTAAAAATATACTTAATTTATTTCCAAAAGATGAAGTAACCCCTTCATCTTTTACTTTAGAAGAAGCGAGGATGACATTCTTTTCATTTTCTAATTTATACTCCCCTGTTTTTGCCAAATTCCTAGAGAGAATTAAATTATCATGCAAGCCAGTCGGCGCGTAGCCTTTATACAAGACTGGCGCTATCCGCAAACCAAACGATAAAATAAATAAAGCGATTATTGAAAATATTATTTTTTTATTCATATTTATATATTCTTTAGATACTTATCTATCCATTTATCAATACTAAATTTCTCCTTTATTTTATTATATCCTCTTTTTCCAAACTCTCGAGCTTTTTCCGGATTTAAAAGAAGATAAGAGATTTTCTCCGCCATAACCTCGGTATTGAAAGGATTAACGATAAATCCGGTAACATTATCTTCCACTATCTCCGGCGTCCCTCCAAAACAGGTCCCCACCACCGGCTTAGCACACGCCATAGCCTCAAGATTGATAACTGGGAAAGAGTCAAAACAGACAGAAGATACCACAACAACATCACTTGAATGATAAGCTGCCTTAAGTTTGTCTCCTAATATCCATCCCGTAAAAATGATTCTATCTTTAAGTCCAAATTTTTCGGCTGTATTAACCATATCTTTCTCATACCCTTTTCCTTCTCCGACAACTAAAAGCACCGCGCTGGGAACCTTTTCTATAATTTTAATCATCGCTTTTAATATCTCCCTACCTCCTTTTGCTCCGCTTAATCTACCTCCAAATAAAACAATTTTTTTATCTAGGACTCCATATTCTTTTTTAAAGTCATTTATTTTACCCTCATCTATCTCCCACAAAGAAAAATTGATACCTGCATGAACAGTCTTGATATTTTTTATCCCGTTTCCCTCAAGAGCTTCCTGAAGAGCAAAACTAACAGCAAAAATCTTATCAACATATTTAAGATAGTGATTGATAAAAAGATTTCGTAAAGGATTATATCTTTTCTTGAATTTTTTAACTTGCTCCAAGAAATTTATTTTATATTTAAATTTATCAGGTATAGATAAATCGCATGGATTTATAAACTCCGTTAACTTTCCATAATGAAAGAGCATTACATCATGCGCAATAAGAAAGACTTTTGCTTCGCCTTTCTTAGCTAATTTCAAAGAATAATAAGAAATATGAAAATGTATATTACTTGCAAAGACAACATCTGGCTTTATCTCATTGATAAGATTCTTTACTTTTATTACCGTCATCGGATTATATAAGCTCAAATAAGCACGCCATCTCTCATGGTAATTAGAATATATGTTATAGACTTCAAACCCTCCATACTTATCCTTTCCTTCTTCTGCTTTGTCTTTCACAGTAGAAATTACATAAACATCATTTCCTTTATCTTTAAAACCTTTCGCTAGATTAAAAGCCACCACCCCGGCTCCGCCGTAGCTTTTTGGAGGAAAATCGTCTTGTAAAATTAAAATCTTCATATTTTATAATTTACTTTTGGGCAACCATATAAACATTAGCATAAAAATCAGGGGTTTTTAAAAACCTTATCCTATCAAAAAAATAGAGTAATCTTATAAGTCGTCCAAAGATAGCTCTTCTTAGTCTGCTATATTTTTTATCTTTATATGGATTTAGAAACAAAAACTTTATAAACTCACCCAGCACAGTAAACAAACCACCATAAGGACCGCACTCTAATACTTTGAAATTCTCCTTCTCAAACAAAGATCTAAACCCCTCGACAGTAAAACGTCCGAAATCACCAGGGTCGCTATGAACAGGAACAAGAAAAGGAGCAGTAGCTATACACACTCCACCACCCTTCAAAGATCGATATATTTCAGAAACCGCCTTTTTTGAATCATCAACATGTTCAAGAACCTGAAAACAAAAAATAGTATCAAAACTTCCATCTTTAAAGCTTAAATTTTTAATGTCTTCAATATAATCAATGCCTGGGACATCGTTAACATCACTAGTTTTATATGAAGTCACATTTCTCTCTATAATCTCTTTATATTTAGCAGTCCCGGCACCAATATCCAAAGACTCCCCTTTTGCATACAATGGAACAAATTTATTTACTACATCTTTTGTTTGTATTAGATTATTCATATTTTTAATTACCTTAAAATTAACTAGACCTCACTCCCACTTTTATCTAAAAAATGGGAGTGAAATTTACTTTATTTCATTATATTGCTTCTGCCCTAAGATAACTACCGGCCTGCACAGTTGTAGAGGCCGAACTTGAATTATTTTGCGCCCACTGCAATTGTAAAGTTGAGCCAGAACTACCTGTTTTTACTGTACCAATTATTTGTATTATTTCTTTACCGCCCGCTTTTAAAGTGATCTCCGGACTTTCTCCACCAGAACTTTCGAATACTCCTGCATCCCCAGAATCATCAGCAACATAAGCCAAATCTATAATTGTCCCCAAAGGCGAACTGAGCGCAAAACCAATTTTAATATCAGGAGCCACGCTGTCCGCACTGGCAAAGATAACTCCATCTATTATGTATGAAGTGTTAGCACTAATCAAACCAACTTTAAGCTCATTATCATTTTGAAGATTTACTGTATTTATAACGCTTTGGTCAGAATCCTTTCTAGCTTTCATTCCAGTAGCAGGAGACACTGTATAAGTTACATCAAGATATGGATCATAAGATGTGCCAGCATATTCTAATAATCTAAAATAAATATTGAATTCCTCCCCAGCATCTGGCGAACTATCATTTATATCATGTCCTTCACGCATTCCTAGTTTTGTTGTTGTAGCAACTGAAATATTGCTTATACCTGAAGCATTAAAATTCCAAGAATTATAAGCTCCCGTGGAAATATTATTTAAAGCAATATCCGTTGTCCATTCTGTAGGGCTATGTGTAGAACCACAATTATCATAATCATCAACTACTAAGGTTGTTGTTGCATTCTGAGAAGTTGGTCCTACAATACTAATATAATCATAGGCATCGTCATCGGGGTCAGATTTAGAATCTACATAAAGATTAAAGTCAGCAGCAGTTACAACTGCAGTATCAGGTAATTGATCTGTACCGGGTATTGGGAAAAACCCCCTGTAAATATTTGCAGCACTTCCAGTCCATTGAGAAACAATGTAATGCTGAGAAGCAGTAGAGTCTGCAGAATCTCCTGATGTGGCATCATGAGCATTGATCCAAGATGTATCATTAACGCGAACAGTACCGTCGCCTGCACCAGAAAATTCATTATTCAAACTATCAGCATAAACCATATTAGTAAACTGATAAGCAAGAATAGATTTTCTTTCTCTTTGACCTATCTGCTGATTAAACGCACCGACAGTAGTCGTAGCATGCTCGACTATATACCAATTATTCCCTTTTTTGTCATAAGTATATCCTGTGTAAATTTTAGCTTGCCATTCTTCCCCGTTATTATTTACTCCCTTTTTATAAAATTCACCAAAATTTGTTCTAAACATTTCGCCATCTAACATAGGTTGTATTTCTCCTCTATAGGCATACGAAATAATATCACCATAATCGGTCATAACATCACCTTCTCTTCTTAGGTCTTTTCCTACTCTATAACCAATAACATCAGATGGTAGAACTTTTAAGTGTAAACTTTCTGGAATTGGATCTATTATTGCCATAGTGACAAAATTAAACATACCAAAACCAAAAATAGTTACCGCTATTAATACCAGCAGATAAACCGTCTTTTTACCTAAAATACTTAATATTTTTTTCATAATATAATTCTAATCTAATTAGATTAATAATATTTATAATTTTTTAAAAGCCGTAAATTTATTTTTTAAATTAATTACATCGACCAGCTTCATTATTTCAAATATGTTTTTCATTAAAATTATTTTCCCTGCTTTAAAAACTCAAGGGTTTCAGAATTAGTCATATATTTTACGCCTTCTTTATTTGAAATGTATTTAAACACTTCTTCCAAGTCTTGCCACATATTATTTTTCTCTATCTCCCAGGAGTGGCCCCATAAGTGAAACATTCCTCCATTTGAAACAGCGTGGTCAAACATCGCCATGGCAAGGTTCTGCCAACTTAAGAAAGATTTTATAGAGAGTTTTAATTTGAATATCTCCTCTTTATATTTTAAGACTGGCTGGAAAAATGCGCGCAAACTGTCATATCTGAAAGGAAAAGGATAGCAATTTATAGAAGTCGGCATCTGGAAAAAATCATTCACCTCAAACTTAAAAAGATCCACTGTCCTTGCCCCCAAAAAACCGGCACTCTTAACTTCATAAGCATCATTCTCCGTAAATACTCCTCCGGGATAACAAAACATCTTTACTTCTTTACCAAGCAAATCCTCAAGATACCCTTTTGAACCGCTGATTTCCGCCTTTACATCTTCCCTGTTTAATTTATCAAAATATATATGACTCAATGAATGAGCGCCTACTTCCTGGCTCTCCGCAATGCGCTTCACATCATCATCAGGCATTCTAACTACTTTCTTCCCATCCTCTATCTCATAATCAATGCTCTCCGGTATGTAAAAAGTTCCCTTTAGTCCGTATTCATTTAAGAGATTAAGAAGTTTAATATCTTCCACCGCCCCGTCATCCCAGCTGGTTGTTACAATAACTTCTTTCATATTATTTTTTAACAGCTACCAAGCACCAGCCCATTGTCTGACGCAAAGAAGCCTTGCTCCTATCTCTCCTGTCTATCCAAAGCATTATCCTTCCAAAGATACTTATGGGGAACCTTAATATCTTGCCTAGAAAATTATTATACAAATCCAATCTGTCTATTAAGTAACGAATGATACTCTGAGTAACACTTGCGAAAAATCCTCCCCTTGCCTCAATCAAAACAATCTCAAAGCCATTCTTTTCAAAAAGATTTTTAAGCAAAAAATCAGTAAAACGCCAGAAATCTACCGGCTCATCATGAATCGCAGATATTAAAGATTCAGTAACAAGTATCGCGCCTCTAGGCTTTAGTACTCTGTGAAATTCTAATATTGCTTTATCTAAATTTTCTACATCGCCTAAGACCTGCATCGAAACAATTGAATCAACCGAATTATCTGGAAGCGGGATGTCCTCGACTGAACCGATAACATCCGGATTATTAGCCTCATCAATATCTAATTTAAGATATTTTTCAAATGAAAAAAGCTCCGAATATCTATCAAAACCGCCTGCTCCGGCATCAAGGACTATTCCTTTTATATGATCTCTATATTTTTTTATCTGTTCCTTTAACAAGATGCGATCCGGTTGAAAAATGACTGCCATACTAATTATTTTATAAATTTCCTAATATAGATAAAAGCCAATAAATCAGAAGCGGCAAACCAAACCACAGTAATAGCCGCCATGCCAAAAAGTCCGTAATTTTTTATAAGATAAAATCCAGGCAATAACCCTAAGATAATCACCAGAGAATTGATCATTATAACCTCTTTCATTTTGTTCAGCGTTCTAAAGAGCGGGCCTATCCCCACGGCAAGCCCCGAAAGAATAGTGAATGGAGAAAGCCAATATATCACTTTTATAGATTCAATATATTCTTTACCGTAGAACAGCTCGACTAGAAAAGGCGCGAGTATTATGGCGGGGATAATCAATAAGAGGGCTATCGCCCCTGACATTATTGAAGCCTTAAAAAAGTTTCTGGCAAAAAGCGGGTTTTTTTCAGCTTTAAGTTGAGGCAATCGCACCGCCAGAAGCTGAGATACGGGAGAAAGAAACACTAGCGGGAGAGAAACATATTTCATAGCGATATTGAAATATCCTACCGTCTCAGTCGGATAGAAAAGACTCAACAAAAGAACCGGCAAGATACCATACAACCTGCTTACGTTTTGGTTTATGGCGATCAAAAAACCGAACCTGAAATAATTTTTGATATAAACTTTTTTCCAATTAGCCGCTATTTCTCTAAAAGAAGGCAATAGGTCATATTTCTTCCGAAGATGCGAGTAAATAAAAATAGCCAATACCATGGCGATAGCGGAAGCCAACAGATAGCCGACCATCAAGCCAAAGACCCCCAGGCTAAATATAAAAGCGAAACCAAACAAAATCCTTAAAAGATTTTTTACATTATCAAAAAACACATATCCTTTAATCTTCCTCATCACCTGAAGGATGATTGATACCATTTCATAAAAAATTCCAAGAATATTTGCAAGTATTATTATCCTTACCAATTCCCCTACATAAGGCGCGCCATACATATATATAGAAACGATAGGAGCTATTATTATAGCCAGACCCCATACACCCAACGATACAATGAGAGAAATTTTCAAGAAGTAAACAAAGATATTTAATACTTCTTTCTTATCCTTCTTTTGATAAGCCTCGGCAAAAAGGATAAGTGTCGCTCTGTCAGCCCCAAGATTCATGAATAAGGCAAACAAACCAGCAAGAGCAAACACCAAACTGTAGATGCCGTATTTCTCGGGAAGGAGGATTCTGGCAAAGGCGACCGAGGCTAATACGTTGATAAACGTAGAAAAACCGTTCCCAATCTGCATCACCGCCGTATCTCTTACGAAAGAAACTTTCGGTAATATTTTAATTCTTTCCGATAACTTTTTCATAAATGCTTATATATTTATCTATAACAGTATCCCAAGAATTCGCTTTTGCCCAGAGCAGTGCGTTGCTTTTCATCTCTTCTGTCATACTTTCATCATCAAGAATTTTCAATATCGCTTTAGCCGTTTCTTCCGCATTATTTTGCGGCACAAGAAAACCGCTGTATCCGTCCTTTATCGCATCTTCCGCTCCGCAACCTAAAGTGCCTATAACAGGCAATCCTTCCGCATTTGCTTCCAAATATACCAAACCAAAACCCTCAAACTTGTGCCCATCATTGACTGATGTCAAAAGAAAAAGGTCAGCACCACAATACATCCTGGATAATTCCTCGTCAGAAATATTACTGAAAAATTTTACATTACCGTTCAGTCCATAATCTCTCACCATCTTTTTCAATCTATTAAAATATTCTTCATTAGACTGATCGCCTATTATGTAATAGAGAATATCAGGATAAGACTCTTTAACCTTAGCCACAGCTGGTATAGAAACATGATAACCTTTCCTAAACATTAAACCTCCTACGCTCAAAATGACTTTTTGATCATCTGTTTTTTTACCCTTACTAGGACAATTGCCGAACTTTTTCAAATCAACTCCCAAAGTTACGACCTCTATATTATCAAGTTCAACTGCTTTTTTAATCTCACTCGCGGTAAAATGACTAATACACAATATTTTGCTCGCTTTTTTATAAGCCCAAATTAAGAGTTTTTTGTATTTACGCTGATAGAGAGGTAGCACAGAATATGTCCCTACGCCATTTATAATCAATTTTTTCTTCAAACCGATATTTGCCAAAGCGCCGATAATACCATAAGGATACCCATCAAAGCAGTGTATAATGTCGCAATCTTTTATTTTATTTCTAACATAAAAAGCATCTAGAAAAATAGAAAAAAATCTCCAGCTCCTCAATGCCTTTCCGGTATTGATGCTATCAATTTGAATTCCTCTTTTTTTTATCCCTTCTGTTATTTCACCAGTGAGCCTCCCCCATCCTGATTTAATATTCAAATCTTGTCCTATAAAACAAACTTTCATTTTTTTATATTATATTTTTACTCTTTCTCTCTTTATATTAATTCTCCAGAACAGAGAAAGAATGGCTTTTATAACTCCTATTATATTTTTCATTCTAAAGGCAGAACTCTTACCGCCCGGCTTTGATTGTATTTTAATAGGCACCTCTACGAAACTGGCGCCCGATTTCAAGAGCATAATGAGTATCTGAGCGGAGAAAGCGAAACTATCACCAATCTTCGGCAAGACAGACAACAGGAGATCGCGACGATATACAGAAAGACCATTGTAGTATTTTAAATGCAGTCTAAAGAGAAAATTATTTAAATCCGTATAGAGTCTGGAGACAAGACGGCGTAAAAATGGCCTCACTTCCATATTGTCAGTATAGGGAATGATGATATCCGCCTCGCCTATTCGACTAACAGTGTCTACGAAAGACTGCGGTAAGTTCTCGTTATCGCCCGGAAACCATGTTACATATTCTCCCTTGGATTGTCTTGCCCCTTCTCTGAAGTTGAAGCCAAGACCCATATTTTTTTTATTATGAAAGACCTTTACTATATTTATATTCTTAGCAAGATCATTAGCAATCTCTCCGGTCTTATCTAAAGAACAATCATTGAATATTAAAATCTCGGCATCGCTTGCCATATTATTCTCCGACAATAGAGAAAAAAGGCTGTTCACAGCCAAGGCTAATCCCCTCTCCTCATTATAGGCGGGAACAATTATAGAAAGCTTTGTCATCATTAAAATATAGCTGATTTCTCGCTTTTTTTCCAGTAACTATATCTTAAATCCATGTTCAATCCGCCATGGCGGATTGAACAGATTATAGACAAAAGAAAAACCCGCCTGACGCAAGACGGGTTTGGTTGAAGTCTCTCTTTCTTTATATAAAGTTGATGTGTTTGATATCCTTTCTGTCAACAAGAACAGGAAATCCTTGCTCTTTCACTGAAGACAGAAATCTATTGCAGGCATCCATTCGGCACCCCTTACGGCACACTGAGGCATCAAAATCTTTCATCATCTCCCAGTTTTGTCGTCTCTTTTCCCCTTCCCATATCTCCTGAAAAGTCTGCTCGTTTATATTACCGAGCTTAAATCTTTCATCTCCAAAGAAGACAGAGCAAGAATACACGTCGCCCTTTGCGGTAATGTATCCCCAGAAAAAAGGAACTGAAAGACACCTATCATAAGATTTTTCTTTATCCGCAACACTTCTAAAGGCATTATAACGGACGATAACCTTAAAATTTTTTGAGGAAGCGCGGTGTTCTACCCACTCTAAAGACACAAGAAACCCAGGATCATAATAACCGAGATTCTTGATATCAATAGCGTCATTGTTATCAAGTGGGTGAGAAGAGTACGGTTTGACTACAAGATAATCGGCACCCTTTTTTGACAACTCGCCCGCGAGAATGAGTATCTCGTTCTCATTCTCCGGAAGGACAACTATTTGCGCGCCGATAACACAGGAGTAGTTCTTATTCTTTTTAAGCCAAAACGCTTTTCTGATATTTCCTAAGACTTTCTCAAAATTACCTTCTTTGGCTTTATGGATCTCTTTATAAGTGCCTGCGGTGCCGGCATTTATACTGACTTTGACCCAAGAGATGTCGCCAAGGATAGGAAATATCTTCTCCAAAAAAACGCCATTCGTGGTGAAAGCCGCATCAATCCCCGCCTCTTTAGTCGCAGATACAATCTCTGCGATATTAGAGTGAAGAAGAGGCTCGCCTTCTCCAGCATACATTATGCTTCTTATCCCCAGGCGCCCCATCTCCTTGATTCTCTCAAGAAGCACTTCTCGCCTGATAAAATTATTCTTATACCCTAAAGTCTTAACCCCGCAAAAAACGCAACGGTGATTACAAGCGCCAAAAGGCGAGATCTCAAGATAGATAGGATAAATCTTTTTCGCATTTTTCCACGTCGTCGCACTAAGCCATCTTTTTACCCTCTCTTCGTGATACTTAAGCTTCTGTCCGTCTATAAGATATTTATCACTCATCGCAACCCCCTTATATTTTAGAAAGTTTAAAGTTAAAGATCTTATATTTTCCATTTAAACCATATCATTATTTCACATTTTTGCAATAAAAAGACCCACGCTCCGCTTAACGCGAAACGTGGGTCATAAACCCGAAAGAACTAAAGAAAGTTACGGTGGATAAGCCCGAAACTATCTATTTTGTCACACTCCTCAATGATCCTACCCGAATTTCCCTCTTTCAAAGACCAAAGAAACTCGTTTATCTTATGCTGGATACACAGGCACCCGCACATAGTCTGTGCATCAAACCTGCCTGAAGAGAGAATATTCAGCACTTCCCAGTATCTATCGCTCTGCCAGATCTCCTTAAACGACTTCTCGGCGATATTGCCGATGTGATACTTCTTATACTCTTTGCCGAAAAGCATCCCGCACGGCGCAACCAGTCCACTCCCAGAGAACTGTAAGAAAAACGGCGGACCATAGCAACGAGAGTAACATCTTTTACCGTCACTAAAGATCTTTGACCTTTTCGCTTTAACGGTATAGGAATCACTAGAGAGCGCTTCTGCCGAATCAAGTAGAGCCATAATATCAGGCTCATGATATGACGAGAAATCTACGCCTAGTGAACCCTTCTGGTCATCCGAGCAGTGCTTCAGTACAAGATAGTCTACACCGAGCACTTTTCCCAAGTGAGATAAAGGTATGATCTGATCCTTATACTTAGAGAGGAGGACCATCTGAAGTCCGATTGTGACACCAAGACTTTTCTTTCTCTTTATATCCACCGCTTTTATAACAGTGTTTACCACTTTATTGAAGTAGTCTTTCGGCACACCGTGGATCTCGGAATACCGGCTAGGCACACCCGCCGACATATTGAATCTCAAATATGTCAAAGCCGGAAGTATCTCTTCCAACCGCTCGTCTTTAAGAAGATAGCCAGCGGTGCCAAGAGCCATACTAAGTCCGTTGTTATGCCCACGCAAGATGGCATCATAAAGATGAGGTGAACAAGTACTCTCTCCGTCTGAGACAAAGCTTATCGCTTTAACGCCCATCTCTGATGCATCATCAAGGAAACGATAGATGACATCAAGCGTCATCTTCTTTATATCATTATCCTGAAGCGTGGCGTAACAATACTCGCACCTATAGTTGCAACTTCTTGTCAGCGCCATATCGATAGTGATAGGCACTATTCTTTCACCCATCTGCCATGCTTCCAAACGATCCCTGTGTTCAGGAAGCCAGAGCTTATGGCCATCTAATATAAGGTTGCTGTCCAGATCCGTATTGCTTTTCATTAACGCCTCCTTTTATTTTAAAGTTCAAGTTTATATATCCTTTTCCATTTAAACCATACCATTATTCTATGTTTTTGCAATAAAAAAACCCCGCCATTTAAAACTGGCGGGGTTGGTGTTAAATAGTTACTCTAAGCTCCGATTATATCAACAGAAGTGTGACCAAACTTTTGATGACGATTGGTCTTCACTTTTATGTCACACGGGTTGCAATGGCCATACCAGTTACATGGCCTGTATTTATCCTCTATCCTGAAATCCGGATCAAGGATATGCCCTACCGGTTCTCTGCCTTCATAGAGGTCAGCTGTACAGCGGTATACCGATCCGTCAGGACCGATGATAAGCTCAGTCGTCTTACAAAGAACCGTTTTTTTTGATTCTCTATTGCAAGCTTCAGGATACTTATATTCCCCGTACATCTTTCCTTTATGCTCACCGAGAAATTCTTTAAGGCGAAAATCTATTCCCTGATAAAGGCAATGTCTCTGGGCGTCAAGGATATACCCCTTCTGAGCAGGATGCATCACGCCCCAGATACCTATATGAAACCCTACATACTGCATCTTCAAAACTTTATTTACCAAGGAGCCGAGGTTCACCTGCTCAGGGTGATAACTCACTCGTATAGATGCGTAAGGTGATTCTCTCTTCACGCGATTCGGGTCAACCTTCTTGATAAACTCATCAACGTTAAACTGAAGATTCGTAAGAACATCTACATGCAATTCGGATTTTATATTATTAAGTATGTATATAAAATCCTTATGCAAGCTTGGCTCTCCGCCTTGAAGAGTTACAGGCAGGTCTGATCTTGAGATAATCCTCTTTAGACCGGTTATCCACTCATCTCCGGATAAAAGCTCCCCGCCTTTCTTTTTGGATCCTGACTCAAAGTCATTGATGCAGTAACTGCACTTTAAGTTACAAGCAAGTGTTAAAAACACCGCTATGTAATTATAAGGCTCGGGAATCTTTACTGACGGCAACATAACTTTCTTCTCCATTTTAACCCTCCTGTTATTTATATTTAAAAGTTAAAGACCTTCTTTTTTCCACTTAAACGATATCATTATTTCGCATTTTTGCAAGAAAAAAACCCCTCATCTTTTCTTTTATAAGAAAAGATGAGGGGCGATAGAACATCAAGATCGGACATAAATCAATAGCCGATACCTTTGAAATCCGGCTTAGAAGGGATAAGACCGCGCTTCTCTTGAATATCACTTTCGCCCGAAGAAGTCTCGCCACCCGACATTAGATTGTTGACTTCAGCGAGCACCCTCTCCGGTCTTATGTCATACATGCAAGACACTCCTTGCTTGCATATATTGCTCATACACGGGAGGCAATCCGGCCTAGGATCAGGTAAAAGCTTTATCCCTTTCCTAACATACACTTCACCTGAAACAGTTGGGCCAAAAAGGGCGATGATCTTTTTATCAAGGGCGTGAGCGATGTGCAGACCAAGACTGTCGTTAGTGATAATAAAACGGCAAGAACTTATCCACTCTATATACTCTTCTATAGAGCCGAGTCCCTGTTGCCATGAAACAGAAAATCTTCCGCCGATAAATTGCTGTAATTTTTCCCAGTAATCTTTAGGCCACGCCTTTATTGGCCATTTATCGCCGACATTGTGGTTAAAGCCGATGTCAAAAATCTCTTTTGATTTCGGTTTGTAACCAAGAATAGGCATCTCGCCATCCCACTTGGCGCCCACCATCTCAAAGAGAAACTCTTCCCATAGCTTCTGGTTAGAGCGTTTCCCGTCAAGATTTGAACACAGCTCCACGACATGCTGAGAACCGTCATAAGCCTTGATTTCTCCGATCTCAGGGTCAAACCTGAAACCGTATCGCCTCCAGCCATTTATACTATCGGCGAGGGCGCAAAGTCCGCCAACCTTCTCAAGGTTTATGACAGTATCAAACCTCTCCTTCTGAAGCTGTAAGATACTCGTGAGATCGTAAGTCATTATCCTGTCGATGTAGATATTCCCCTTGAGCAAAGATACTGCCTTCTCATCTACTAGCCATGTGACATGAGCATCTTTATACAAAGGCAATATGACAGTGCTTCTTAGCACATCACCAAGGCTTGTTTTTGTTCCGATGTCATTTACAAGCGTCTCGGAATACCCGGGCTTTATTATAAGGACTTTTTCTTTCTTCACTTTACACCCCCTTATTTATGTTTAAATTAAAGAACCGAATATTTTATTTTATCTTCCAAAAATATACTAACTTTTATATGAGAAAAGTAAAGGGTGTCAAATTTCCGCTCTCTCTTTTTTTATATTAATACTCCAGAAAAGAATAATTATAGTTTTCATAACACTTATAATATTTTTCAATCTAAAAGCCGAAGTCTTATTAGTTGGCCTTATAAACATTGGAACCTCAATATAAGTCGCCCCTGACTTTAAAAGTCTTATTGCAATCTCCGCCGCAAAGGCAAAACCAAAAGTTGTCGGCATAGTTTTTTTAACCAATGAAACAGGATATATGCTTATCCCGTTATAATATTTCATATTCAAACTAAAAAGAAAATTCAAAAACTTAACATAAAAAAATGAAATTATCCTGCGAATCCAAGATCGTTCTTTTACGTTATCAATATAGCTTAAGACTATATCTGCCTTGCCTATTGAATCAATCAAGTATCCAAAAGAAGAAGATATTACTTCATTATCCCCTGGGATAATCATCACATACTCTCCGGCTGACATTTCTACACCCTTCTTATAATTGTAGCCAAAGCCCATATTTATCTTATTATGAATCACCTTTATTCCCTTATTTTCTAAGGCAAGCCGATCAGCAATAATTCCTGTTCTATCAGATGAAGAGTCATCAAAAATAATGATTTCATAATTTTCTAAGCGTTTTTCATTTAGAACGTACATGAGTCCTCTTATGGTAAACTCAAGATTCTTTTCTTCGTTAAAAGCCGGTACTACTATTGTAAGTTTTAATTTATAATTCTTTATTTCCATAAAAAAATTTATTTAAAATAATAGAAATACTGAAAGCAAAAAAAATAAAATAAAAAGGATAAATTACAAAAATAAATCTTGGCACGCCTTGCAGAAAAAAAATTACACCATTTAGATAAATTATAAAAAATAACATCACTATAGCTTTTATATTTTTTTCTCTTAAAGCCTTATAAGCGCCCCAAAAAGCCATAAGCAAGATAATAGCCCATAATAGCCTTATAATTAAGACAATTCCCGTTTTCATAACCTTTTCAAAAAGTGAACTGCCGATATCTTCAGGGAAAGCGAACATTATAGAGTACTTTGGCGCCATAGGCGCATTAACTTTCGCTACCTCCAAGAAGCCTATTAACAAATTTTTAACAGGATGCTTCAGATATAATACTTCAGCCTCTTTTGACATCACTTCATCAGCTTGGGAGAAATTCAATCCATTATTTAAAAGTTCTGCCCTATGCTGATTCATCAGGTATATCCCCTCTCCCTCAACAATATTAAAATCCGGATTATAAAGACGGACGATATATTCTCCGGTTAAAGAGGCGACAGCATAATCTTTCAATTTATTGACGCTAAATTCGCTTTTTATAGAGTGAAGATACATAAGCATCCCCCCTCTATCGGCAATAGCCATATTTCCAAAATTTATATAATTTCTATAAACCCATGGGGATACAATAACTAAAAAAGCAAAAAAGAATAATACTATATTTTTTAAACCATATTTTCTGTCCTTTAATAAATAGATCGGCAAAATCAAAACAGGTAAAAAAATAAAAATACTTTTTGTAAGAGCCAGTATTCCAAAGACCAACCCGCTTAATAACAAAAAGGTGAGACCTTTTTCCACATAAAAAGGTCTCACCTTTTTGAAGCTTAGACTTTTTAAAAATAAATAAATAAATAAAACTACCAAAAAAGCGGCAAAAATTTCGGAAATAATATCTGTGGCATATATAGGAAATATCGGCAACACAACTATTGCCAAGGAGGCGATTCTCGCCGTTAAAACACCAAAAATCTCATAAGAAATTATATAGGTAAGATAAATTATTAGAAACAGCAATAAAAATTGCTCTATCCTAATTATTGTCCAATTAACCCCAAATAACCTATAGTTCAAAGCCAAAAAGAAAGGATAAGCCGGCTCACGAAACATCGTTCTCTCTCCACCCAAAGAAAAGCCGTCGCCATTTGCCATGTTAATAGCAGTCTCGTTATATTCCACATCAGTGGGTCCACCCCACGCGCCATACTTGGGCAGGAAGATTAAAGCATTGACGATGATAATGAGAAGCACTAGAATCGGAAACCAATATTTCTTTGTAAAATATAGATAATTCATTTATAATTTATTTATTAAAATTTATGACGCTTAAAACAAGAAAGACTGAACTTTTGATATTTCTCTCAGTATTTATAGTATATAGCTTTTTCACACTTTTAAAAATAGCCAACAATCTTCCGCTCGAAGGATTAACTACTGATTATTACTTTCAGATAGCCGAAAATTTATCCAAATCATTCTCCTTCTCACTTGACGGCATTAACCCTACGGCCCTAAGAATGCCCGGGTATCCTCTTTTTCTAGCTGTAATTTTTAGTATATTCAAAAACTGGTGGGCCGTTTTATTTATCCAGCACGCTATAGCCGGCATAAGCGCTGTTCTTTTGTATTTAATTTCAAGAAAATGGCTAAATCAATCTTGGTCAATAGCCGTATCATTAATATGGGCTTTTGAATTATACGCTATAGACATATCATCTCAATTTTTTACAGAGCCTATTTATATTCTTTTCCTCCTTATAATCGTTTGTATTTTTATAAAATACACAGGTGAAATAAAAAATACAAAATATTTTATACTTATCGCCGCATTATTACTTGCAACTTTAACATACATAAGACCAACCTCTTTATTACTGCCGATGATATTTGCGCCCACTATAATATACGCTAACAGTAAGACAGAAAATTTAAATTTCTTAAACAGTATGTTTTCAAAGAAAACATTAATTCAACTCAGTATGATATTCTCTATATATGTTATTCTTTTATTACCGTGGTCCTTTAGAAATTATATTACTTTCAATTCTTGGCAAATCTCTTCAGATAACGCTTCAAGTATCTATATAACCGCCTCGCAATTTAAAGCAGAACAAAAAGGATTCAAAAATACACCGACAGAAATACCGAAAGAAAGCGGCTTGCCAAAATTTAAAGAATCAGGCCACTTAGACAAGACCTCCGCGGCCATAAAAAAATCAACAAAAATAATTTTATCAAAACCATTAGGCTTCACCGCTTTTTACTTCAAGCATCTTCTGACAGATACTGTTGGTTCATCATGGTGGGGATCCATAAGAAATCTAATCAAAGGGACAAGCGGACAAGTCAATTACCATAAAGAAGTAAAAAATGCCATTTTAGAACTCAATATAAAAAAGATTTCAAACTTCCATTCAAAAGAAATAATCGCTGCATTAATAATGATATTTGGAACAATTTTTTGGATAGTAACTTTATTATTGTCCGTTTTAGGCGCTATTATTTTATTTAAAAAATCAGATACAAACACCAGATCCTATATAATACTAATTGCGTCTATAATACTTTATCTGCTTCTCATAGGGAATATGGCGGCAGGAGATATGATACGCTATCGCTTTTCCGCTTCGCCATTTATTATTATGTTTGCAATATCAGGCCTGCTCGACTTAACAAAAAAAACCAAAATATGAAAAAACATTTCTTAACATACCTATTAATAACATTTATCAGTATTATTGGTATATACCTAACCGTAAAAGCTACTCATGAAAATAGTTGGGACGGTTGGGGTTTTGGCTCAGCCCAGACGATGATGAGCATCAAACATTGGGTAAATGATGGATGGACAAATCATTATTTCTTGTTTATTCCTGCAGGATATTCAAAAACAACGCATTATTTTGATGATCCAAATTTAAAACAACATGCCTGGGTTGATGTTACCGGGGGCAAAGGCACAAAACAAACATATTATACGCATTATCCGTCAGGTTATTTATTTCCTCTCGCCTTTTTAATGGAGCTTGGTTTTGAAAACCGATTTTGGTTTAGGTTATTTCAGATACTCATTTCCATGGGAAGCTTGTTTTTGCTGTATAAATTTTTTATTTTGATCAGCAATAAAGCAATCGCGTTTTTCGCTGTGTTGTTTTACATGATATCCGTTCCCTTTTTAGACTTTGCCGATTCGCTGGCCAATATGCCGATAGACGACTTTTTTCGTTTTATTATCCTATTTCTTAGTGTGCTGGCCATCAAAAACATAAGTAATAGCAAAAAATATTTTACTTATAGCATGTGGGCATGGCTCTCTTATTTCGTCCTCTCCGTATCTTCTTACGATTCAACTTTTTTTGTCTTTTTCTGGCTCATAGGTCTTGATATCCTGATCGTCAAGAATTTTCCATGGAAAAAATGGCTTCTCTTCTCCTGCGCGCCTGTTTTAGCATTTGGTGTCCAGGTAATCCAAAACTCATGGTATTTAGGCTTCTACAATATGCTTTCAGACTTTTTTGGCGCTTTCAATGCTATTCCACTTGCTTCAAATTCAGGGCAAAATTTTATAAAACAGCGTTTTCTGCAAGGAATACTATTTCCCATAACTGAGGCTTTTGCTTTCTCTTTCCGATTGCGTTATGCTTTGATCTTTATCGCCACCATTGTAGTCGCATTTTTCAAGTTAAGAAAAATAAAATATATAAATAGCACAATACCCGATATATACAAGTATGCGATACTCTTAGGAGGAAGTGCTTTTTTCCAATCTCTTATACTGACAGATAATCATCCTTATAAAGGACGGATATTGGGAGTATTTGCGGCTTTTATAGCAGGTATATTTATATTTATGATTTATTGGATTATAAAAAAACAACTCTCGCAAAAAATCTTTGTTCTTGTTTTAATTTCTTTAAGTATTTTTATGTGGTCACTGCAGACGAGCAGGACGTTCGCTTATATAAAACAGTGGCCTAATAACACATACGAACAAGAGAAGATAGATTTTGCGTATGAACTAAAAAATTCTCTTAAGCCGTTTGCTTTAGAAGATACTGTAATATTCACCATGTTTCCTCCGGAGTATTACGGCGACTCAATCACACCGACAATGACGCGTTATTATGATATGTATTACCACGATATGCCTATTTTATACTTTGATGACAAAGAGGATTTGGTTCGCGACTTCACTTACCTGAAACAAATATCTGAATATCCTTTTTCAGCTCTAATAATATTGCCGACTGAAGCAAAAACAAAAACCTTAATTGACCTAATATATACAAAATCTCCAAAAGATGATAATGGCCGGGTCCAGTCCATAATTATTAAAGATAAAAAGATATTGATTGTTCCTTAAAATTATTTTTTAACTTTATATATTACATCTTCCCCATTATTTATTTCTTCAACTAATTCATATTTAGCAATCAGCTTATTCTTCAAGCTAAAGAAACATTCGCGCGAACATTCAAAAGCATAAGCATAAGATGATAAAAGTATATAATCCGGTATCAATTTTTCATTACTAAGTCCTGAAAACTTAGAATAACAATTTGAAGCATCTATATCTATAAGACCATCTGGAAGACAAAAACCCACGGACCAAGCGCCTGTTTTAAATGATACGGTATTTGGCGTAATATTAGTAAAAAAAGTCTTATCTTGATAATTCTCCAGAGTCGCCAATATGACAGGAAGCCTTTCATCTTGGCTTATGCCGGCTGCCCATGTAAAGTATTCCAAAACAATAAGAATCATAGCGACAAAAATTATAATTTTAAATAAGATTTCCTTAATCAATATTATAAAATCATTATTAGTGTCTATATTTTCAATAAGGACGCGAAACAAATCACCAAGAACCAAACCTAGAAAAATAACCATAAAGGCGTGAAAAAACAAGGGATGATTTCCTATTGTTGGAAGAAATATAGTCTGCCATATAAAAACAGAAAAAAATAAAGGGGTTATAAATTTTATATTTTTATAGATAATACCTTGTCTAAAAATATAAAAAAGAGAAGTAAAAATTATTCCTATTGTTAATGGTATTTTGAACAAATAAAAAGGTATAGTGCCAGATAAATAATTACTCAAAGGTGGAGATGCATTAGACCCCCAAAGAACAATGTCATTAGCCTGATAAAAACCCAGAAGCTCCATTCTGGAAGGAATGCTAAAAAACCTATTTTGTATAGTAAGCCATATATCCTGAAAAGCTACAAAAGGCGTGAGGGCTATCATATTCTGAATAATATGAATAACGCTTCCCCCAATAACAGCCAAAAAAGCTAGAAAAGATAACTTCATGTTCTTCTCAAAAATTCCGAGCAAAACTTCCAAAATAAGCATAAATGCCGCAAGCATAAAATTAGCAAAAACAGCAACAAAGAATAAAGACGATATAATCAAATATTTTTTTGGTATATCAGTGTATCTTAACCACAAATAGCCGAACAAAATAGGAAAGCTTAAAGAGTACTGACTATGATCCGCTAAACTTAAAAATCCGCTGAAATTTAGAACCAAAAACAAAGAAGTAAAAACAGCAGCAGGCACTGATGCTATTGCGCTGATAAACAGATATAAAAAAGCAATCCCGACCAAGGAAATTATCGCGTAGAATACTCTTGACTGAAAAACATCAAAACTTAATTCTATCAAAAAACCCTGAAGAACTGACGGTAAAGACGGATTGTGAGTATAAAATACAGGTTGGCTGTCCGTTTTAAAATCAGTAGAATAATCAGGAAGAAAAAACAATTTTCCAAAACCTTTTATTGAAAAATTCTTTCCCGCATTATATTCAAGTATAAAATCTTCCTGAGTGCCACCTGAAGCAAAAGAAATATCTTTATAAGAAAATACGAAATTAAAAATATAAAAAGCTCCGAAAAGCAGAACAATAATAAGAAATAAATACCTCTTATTTAATATAAACCTCGCCATAATTATTACCGGATATAAATTCTTTTATACTTCTTATTTCTTTATCATCAGCAATAATAATCGGTAAAAAAGAATAAACTGAACGATTCTTTAATTTTATTAAATCATCCGCCAAATCTTTAGTATCTTTAAAAGATAATATCGGCATGCCGGCATAATATTCCAAAAACGGATCTGCTTGAGGATAACGATATGAACTCGTCTTCTCCATTCTAAAAATCACACTATCACGACCGTGAGTCACATCCCTCATATCTTGCCCGAATTTTATAATCTTCTCATCAACAACATTATTCGGCCATTGTTTGATATACGCGTATGTCCTGTCTGCCTGCTTAAACCATAACAAACTGACTAAAATTACTAAAATTAAAAGAGCCATGGCTCTTTTAATTTGAAAATCAGATTTAAAAGCGCGAAAAGTTTTAATATCTTTAGCTATGAGGAAGATAAGAACTGTTGCGGATGCAAGTAGTAATGATATAAAAAGCGCCGCCTGCCTTGCTTGATACGGGAAATAACCCGAAGAAACAAGAATAAAAGGATAAGCGAAGCCGGAAATCGCCAAAAGAACTAGAATTTCATTCTTTGGAAAATTATATAGATTTTTAAGGGCATGTCTTTTGAGAAACACGAATATAGAAAACAAAACAACAATAATCGGAATGATAAATCGCGCGCGTAAGTCAGTCATATAAACCCAAGGTGAAAATATAGCGCGAATATGTTTTTCAAATACATTTGTCCCTGGGCCGGTATTCGCGCGAGCTCTAAACGATCCATAGATATCAAGCAAAGCGTCATGAACACCCAGATACCAGAGATTTTGCAAAAGCTGAACTAAAAATGCCATAACCGGAGCTGTGGCAAAAATAAGCCATTTCTTCCACAAAATTTTCTTAGTCATTACGAGATCAAGCCCCACAAGCCAAACGAACACGAAAAAAGTGGAATCGTAAGATGAACCGGCAAGAGCAAAATATAAAAACCAGATGAATATATTATAAAGTCTCTTCTTCTTGTCGTCAGAAATTTTATATATCCACACGCTTAAAAATAGGATTGAAAATCTAAATAAATCGTCTATTGGCTGATTAGCCAGCGAATCCGCTATTCCTAGAAACATCGTTGAGCCGGCATAATACAGAGTTGCCAGAAAGGCTATCATCCGCGTGGAGATGAGAGAGAAACCTGCATACATTAAAGAAATCCCTGCAAGCGAAATGAGTATTGCCAAAAATCTAAACCAAAACCTTTCAGAGAATCCAATCTTCATCAAAGTCGCATATGGCAAAAGATAACCGGCAGGATAATGAGTATAATAAAGTCTACTGCCTATAAGTTTGCCTGTCATGGTACCGCGAGTAAGATGCCTCATATCCGTTCCATCTAAATAACGCACCGACTTTGAATAACCCATAGGCAAAAAAAGGAATTTACTGTGGATAAAACCATCTTTAACCCAGTGACGAGAACTCATCATCGTCTGCGCCGAACCAAAACCCCAATCGTCCCAGGAATCTTTCGGTATAGCTTTCAAACTTAAAAATATTACCAAAAATATGAATAAAAAAATAAACCATTTATGAGAATAAAAAAACTTCATGAAAAATCTAATTTTTCTTAGCCACAAATAAATAAGTCCTCAAAATTTTATTCCACAGCCATCTAGGAGCAAGGATCTTTGGAAATATAGGTGAATAAACTTTGTCTCCCCATTCTATCTCTTTAACTAAAATCAAATTAAATCCCTTTTTCTCCAGTAATTTTTTTATATTTTTTCTGGCCAAAAAATAAGGCAAGGGCCTGTTAAATTTTTTTAATATCCAAAATAATAAATTATAGCCCGCATCTTGAGCCAATTTAATCGGAAAAGATGGGCAAGTCTCCCATATCAAAAAAATACCATCATCGCGCAAAATCCTCTTAATGCCATCTATGGCATAGTTAATATTTAAAACAGAATCCTTAGAAGATTCCACCGAAAGATGATGAGCTACATTAAACATCAGAACTCTATCAAAACTTTTATCGGCAAAAGGCATTTTTAAAACATCCGCTTCTACGAAATTAAAAAGTTTCTTATGGTCTTCGTCCAGCTCTACAATGGATCTACCTTTAATTATTTTTGGATTCTTTATTGGGTCCAAAACAATATCAGCTAAAATCACTGATTTAGCTTTATCAATATCAAAATTTATTAATCCTCCATTACCAATATCCAAAATATCACCCTCAATGAACTCAGATACTGCATTCCTTAAATTAAGCAAGAGGTCTATGTTTGCCTCATTTCCTATTCTGTATGTATCTATAATCTGATTAAAAAATTCCTTCTGGCTGTCGTTGCTTTTATAGTAAGACATAAATCATATAATAACATTAAAATGATAATTTAAAAAGATATTCCCCTGCGATAAATTTTATCCTTACTGTCTCATTAACGCTCTCTTTCAATAATAATTTATGCAGATTATCGCTGATTCCTTTTCTATCTGAAATAATAAATGTGTCAAAAGAATATTCAGAATGCTCTTTAAGCCAAAGAAAATCCCTGACCAAGCTAGATTCATCCTTAAAAAACAAAAATGGCATATTTAAATAATATTCTGTTAATAAAGTCAAAGGCAATCTGTCTCCTAAATAAAAAACTACCGAATCCCCTGTTCTTGATGATTCTAAATAGTCGCCAATTTCAATAATACGAGCATCTGGTTTATTATTAGGCCAGGCATATATATATTGAGTTGTTCTGTATATCTGCCATCCCCATAGAAATATCAAAGTAAAAATCAAAATAATTTGAGGAAAAATCCTTGTTTTTTCCTTAATTTTAAACAATCTAATAGCCAGAACAGTACTAACTCCTATCAATAAAGCCAGAAAAGGCATGACTTGACGACCTTGATAAGAAAAACCCCCCGTTCCAGCTAGCACAAAAGGATATAAAGCCCCAGCCAAAAAAAGTATTATCATAATTTGGAATAGGGATAATTTAAAGCTATCATTGATATAATTTTTGTAGAGCTGACTAATTTTTCCTCTAAATATATAAAGAAGGGTCAAAAGAATTATAACCATTAAAGTGATGGTCACTGTTTTTAAGCCTGATGCCAAATTAAAAGTAAAAAAAACTTGTTTTATATGGCTTAAAATATTACTAGTCTGCACCCTTGCAGACGAAGTGCCAGATATGTCAAGGAAAACATCTTTCCAACTCCTTAGATACCACCAATTCTGGATTATCTGCAAACCAAAAGCGGCAACCGGTGCTAATGTAAAGATAAGCCATTTTTTCCATAAAAACTTTCTTACAGTTATAAGATCCAACCCAACCAGCCAGACAAAAATAAAAAATGTGGAATCATACGAAGAGCTGGCAAGAGCAAAATATAAAAACCATATAAATACATTATATATCTCATACTTTTTTAAATTATCAATCGATTTAACAGCTAAAACACTTAAAACTAAAATGCTAAACCTAAATAAATCATCGACAGGCTGATTAGCCAAAGAATCAGCAAAATCCAGAAACATAGTTGAAATACCATAATAAAAAGCGGCAAAAAAAGCGACGGATCTTGTGGCAATTAAATTAAAAAACCAATACATTAGAATTAGCGAGCCAAAAGAAAAAAACAAAGCTAATAATCTAAACCAATGCCGTTCTACAAATCCAGCTTTCATCAATAATGCATATGGAATAAGATAGCCACTCGGATAATGAGTATAATAAAGGCGCCTCCCTATCATTCCGCCAGTCACCGTGCCGCGAGCATGCTGCCTCATTTCTGGCTCATCAAAATATTTCACAGTCTTTGAGTAACCCATCGGCAGAAAAAGAAACTTACTATAGATAAAACCGTCTTCCGACCAATGTTTGGAAGAAAGAAGAGTTGCTGCGTCACCTATCCCCTCAAGCCACCCGCCCCAACCATCATCAGACAATGTCTTGATTCCAAGATAAATGACTAAAATCAAACATAATATAACAAAAAATGAATGTCTTTTCATAATTTTTCTTTAATCACCATAACATACCTGCTCTTAATCAATTTTATTTCAGAAATGCCATCCACATCCATGGATAAGGCTTTTAAAATTTTTTCCAGTGGCTCTCTTTCTGTCGATACAATAATAGAATCAAAAAACTCTTCTGAGTATTGCTTCAAAAGTAAATAATTATTAATTACATCTTCATACTTCAAAGAATCTAGAATAAGCCCTTCAGCATAATATTCTCTAATAGAAATAGGATTACTTGTAAAATATTCTCCCTCCTTATGTGTAATGTAAAATATTATACTGTCATTCGAAGATAAAGACCTTAGGATTCTATAAAAATCAATTATATCATAATCTACCCTATAGATAAATTGCTTATAACTGGAATCTATATTCCGATTAAAAACATATCCGTATGTCCTGCGTAATTGAATAAAAAATATAAATCCAACAAATATAGACAGAAGAAAAAATGTGATTATAAATTTTATATTCCACTTATTAAAACTGAAGGACTTTCCGCTATTTTCTTTAGATAATGTTTTAATCAATAGAAAAATTGATAATCCAATCATCAATCCTATAAATGGCGCAAATTGTCTGCCGCTGTAATCGAAATACCCCGGAGTGGTAAAAATAAAAGGATAAGAAGCGCCGGCTAAAGCCAAAACTGCAAGTAGCTTTAAATTAAATAGATTTTGTCTATTATCAACAATTTTCTTAATAAAGATTGAAATTATAACTATCACTATCGCTATAATTGGCAAAATCACTCTTACCCTAAGACCCGTAATATAAGCCAAAGGCGATAACATGGACCTTATATGCTTTTCAAAAAAATTATTTCCTGGACCAACTAAAGATCTTTTAAAAAAAATACCTTTTGCATCAAGCCAGACATCGGGATATCCAAGATACCACCAGTTTTGCAAAAACTGAAGAGTAAATGCCGCAATAGGCGCTAAGACAAAGATTAGCCATCTCTTCCATAAAATTTTCTTAGTCATTACGAGATCAAGTCCCACAAGCCAGATGAAAATAAAAAAAGTGGAATCATAAGAAGAAATCGCCAAGATAAAATAAATTATCCAGATAAAAATGTTATACAATCTATATTTCTCAGTATTATCACGCGCCTTTACGGCAAAAAGGCTCAAAAGCATAATGCTAAATCGCAGAAAATCATCAATCGGCTGATTAGCCAAAGAATCAGCAAATCCAAGAAACATTGTGGATACCGCATAATAAGAAACAGCAAAAAATGCCACGATACGATTTGAAATTAAATTAAAAAACCAGTACATAAAAACAAGCGCTGTAAATGAAAAAAATAACGACAAAAATCTAAACCAATATCTCTCGGAAAATCCTATTTTCATCAAAGTCGCATATGGCAAAAGATAACCAGGCGGGTAATGAGTATAATGAGATCTTTGATCTATCAATATAGCCTGACCCTCGTGGAGTCCTCTTGCAAGATGCCTCAATTCCGGTTCGTCAAGATACTTAACTACTTTTGAATAACCCATAGGCAAAAAAAGGAATTTATTAAAAATAAATCCATCTTTTAACCAATGTTCTGAACTTAAAAGCGTTTGAGCCGAACCAAAAGCCCAGCCGTCCCAAGTATTCTCAAGAGTCGCCATATATCCAAGATAGATAGCAAGAACAGCAATAAGAATTATAAACAAAAAATGTTTTCTTATTATGGAATTCATATTTTATTAAGTAATACTATAAACTGGCTAGCGCATTTCTTCCATGAGAAATCAATCACCCTTCTATCTCCCATCTCTATCAAATCATCTCTTAGCTTATCATCAAAAGCTACCCTCTCCATAACTCTTGATATCTCTTTTGGGTCTTTCGGGTCAACTAAGAGCGCCGCGCCGCCAGCCACTTCAGAAAGAGAGCTCTCCCTTGAAGTGACAACCGGCAGGCCACAGTCCATCGCCTCAAGTACGGGCATACCGAAACCTTCAATCAAACTAGGAAAGATAAAGGCTCTGGCGTTCTTGTATAGGAAAGACAACTGATTGTCATTAACAAATCCCAAGAAGACCACTTCTTCTTTTAAATCATCCTCCTCAACAAAAGACAATGCTTCTTCATAATAAGCGCCACTCCCTTTGCCGGCTACAACAAGCTTAATATCAGACTTATTCTCTTTCTTAAATTCATAAAAACCTTTTATGATATTTAGAAGATTTTTCCTTTCTTTGATCACTCCAACATAAAGAAAGAAATTTAAAGGAACAGCAATCTCCTCTGACGGAAAAGCGCATATTTTACTAAAGCCGGGATATATCACTTCTATTTTTTTATCAAGAATATTAAACAATTTGATAATATCTTTTTTTGTCGCTTCTGATATAGAAACTATTTTATCCGCTCGCTTCAAAGCAAAACTATTCATCTTATATAATAAGAAATTATTAATTCTTTCTTTGATTCCATCCGGCTTAAAATAAAGATAAGCAAAATCAAGAGCGATTACAATAGATTTCTTAGACCGAAAAAAGATCGGCATTACCGGAGTGTTAAATATATAAATATCCGCCTTTGGCGCAAAGAAAAACCCTATCTCTCTCCAAAATCTGCCCAAGCCTAAAACTTCAACCCTCCAATTTGAAGTAATAAATTCCGGCATTATCTTAGGCTTCTCCTTAAGATAAACTATATACTCGTTATCTTTATCATTTTCAATAAGAGATTTTGTCAGTTCTAAGATATAACGACCTAAGCCGGCCGGCTTCCCTTCTCCATACGGATGTAAAATTATCCCTATTTTCATAGCATTAATCTATTTTCAATAAAATTCTTAATTGATTCGCTTCTTTTATTCCAAGAATAATTTTTTGAATCATTATACGCTTTTTCTGTGATACCTTGAACCTGAGCTTCGTTTGCTAAAACAAATTTTATACGATCCGCCAACTTCCTTGGATCATCCGAATCGACTAGGAAGGAATTGTTCTCGTTAAGAATATCCAAGAAAGAAGGCAATCTCGGAGCGATAATAGGCTTACCTGATGCCATATATTCAAAAAGTTTTAAAGGCGACGTATAATATTTTGAAATCTCGTTCTTTTCTGTGCCCGTGAGGACTAGAACATCAGACGCCTTAAGCCATAAAGGAATTTTACCATAAGGCTTTAAGCCGACAAACTTGATATTAGGAGAAGATTTAACGAGAGGCAAATAATAACTATCATCTTTTTTTAGATCTCCGACTATATATAGCAAATTATCATCATCTAAAAAATTAGCAGACTCTATTAAAGTTTCAATTCCTTTCCACTTAAGAAGGCTCCCCGTATAGACGATTATTTTCTTATCTATCGGTAAATTTAATCTCCTCCGCGCTTCTCCTTTGTCTATATCTATATCAAAAATATCTAAGTCAACACTATCGGGAAAATATAATAACTTTTCAGGCAATACATTAAATTCCTTTATCAATATATCTCTATAATACTTCGTGACTACAATAACACCACCAATCTTTCTAACAGCTTTCTTGTATCTATCTATATTTGAGGGTTTAATGTGTGTCTCCCAAAACAAACGCCTAGATAAAAACTTGCTTAAAAATAAAATAATCTCTCCTCGCGTATAGACAACATAATCTTTTTTTCTAAAAAAAAGAAAACCAAAAACAGATATTGAGAAGACCAATGCACTCAATATAAAAGTGACCGGACTATCAATAAAAAGCAAATCCAAAGAAGGTAGTTTCTTAATCTTAAAAATCGGCTTAACCTCATAATAAGAGAAAGGGTCTTGCTTGATCGGGTTACGCCTCTTAGGCAATACTAGAGTAACGTCTGCCCCCTTGGTGGCAAACGCTTCACACATCTTCATTATCTGTATACCATGCGCCTTTTCCGTGGGGATACGCGCATTAGCAATATAGAAAATTTTAAGTTTTCCGTTAGAAATTTTCATTTTGCGGTTTAAAAAATTTTTCTTTCATAAACTTCCATATGTCAAAAATAGCCAGTACGGAAAAAATTATAAGGAAGGGTTCAATAGGTATCCTAAATCTAGCATGCCCCTCAAAGCCGATGAGCAAAGGGAAATACAAGATGGATAATATAACAAAAGTGTTTATATAAAGACTGCGTTTTAAATAATAAAATACCCAAAGAACTCCAAGCCCGGACTTAATGGCGACAACAAGATAACTGATAAGAAAAAATGCGGTAAAAAATATCCCCGAACTAAAGATAGCCTGCCGTAACCCCTTAAAATCAAGAGAGAAAATCTTTTGTGCTATATATACGTCTGGGAGCTTTGCGTTAAATGCTTCTCTGGCTGTAAGCATAAAATCATTATTCAGAAAATAAATAGGTACTGATGAAAGGTGAAAAAAAAGATAGCTCAAAGGATTTCTCAATATCTCTTTCTTGGCTATCTTTGAGAGCTCTGTTGAGGCCTCTATATTATACATCGCGTCATTGCCATATTGACCCTCAATATATTCTAAAACCTCTCTATGCTTCTCGTCTCTTGATACCTTTTCTTTATACGCTTGCCAAGGCGCCAGATAGCTCACATACATATGATACCTGCCGACTGATGATAAAAATGGTTCTCCAAAATGAATTTCATTTCTTAAAAGCCAAGGGGTTAAAACAAGAACAAACGATACAACCAATAAAACGGAAACTGCGATTCTTTTCTTAAAATCTTTTTTAAAAAATAATAGTGTAATAAAGACAGGTATCACTATAAAAAATTGAGTTATCGGGCGTACGAGTACAGAAAGGCCAAGTAAGCTACCGGCCAAAGTAGCATTTTTAAAATTAAAACCCTCTTCATCTTCAATAATCTTAAGAAAGGATAATGCAAAAAGACTGAAAAAAAACATAAAGAAAATATCAGCCATTATCAAATTTGAAAGATAAATTTTATATGGAAGCAAGGCAAAAATGAGTCCTGACAAAAAAGCGATATTAGGACGTTTGGCTGCCAAGAAAGCTATATCAAAGACGATAATAGCTGTAATGGCGCTTATAAGAATGTTAAGCAATATTGCCAATATAAAGCCGCCAGTGAGAAGATAACTAAGACTTAAAAATAATGGAAAAATAGGCGTCCGCGCCGGGTTAGGAATATATGGATCTAATTCAGCTACAGAAAAAGAACGGCGCTCTACTAAGTTAATAGCAATCCGCCCGTATTCAGCCTGGTCGGTTCCCTGTGTTAACGGATTAAAGAAATCTTGACCACGTGAAGAATAAAGATAAAAAAACATCAATAAATTAGCAATAACCGCGATAGAAAATAGTATTATTTTTATCTTTGTATTTTTCTTCATATAAGATGTTTAATAAAATTAAACCATACAACGCTTAAGCCTAATTTGCCCTTAAACTCGGCAAAACTGCATTTATTATGGATAAAATTCCTCTTAAGTCTCATTGAGTCATCATTTTTTCCTACTAGTCCCTCCTCTACCGTTACAGCGCCGGCGAAACCTTCTCTTTTTAACAATTCAACCTGTCTATCATTGTAGCTTCCTCTAGGATACGCAAAAACAGAAACAAATCTAAAAAGATTTTTTTCAAGAATCTTTTTTGCCTCACTAATCTCTAAAGAAAAATTATCAATACTTATATCAGACATCTTATGAGGGTGAGTATGTGAATGAAACCCAAAATCAATAAGGCCGGAACTCGCCATCTCTTTAATCTCTTTCCAGTCTAAAACATCCAAACCGTTAAACTTACTTCCTATATAAGAAGTCGGGATAAAAATAGTGGCTGGAAAATTATTTTCACTCAATACAGGAAAAACATTTTGATAATTATCTTTATAACCGTCATCAAAAGTTATGACAACAGTTTTCGGCTCAATCCTTTCTTTGCTATTTATTTTATCTATAACCTCCGTAAGCTTCAATACTTGATAATTCCTATTTTTCAAATAATTAATCTGCCTTAAGAAATTTTCCGGCGAAACATTAAAAAGAAGGTCGCTATCTCCCACTGAGTGATACATCAAGATAGCTACTCTCTCCGGTCTTCTTAAATGTAATAAAATATTCAGTAAAGAATAAATTAATTTTCTGACTTTATTCTTTAAGAACATAAGATAATTTTTCCATTAGACTTTCTAAACTATGTTTTTTCACGATAATATCCCTCATATTTTTCTTTATAATCGATATATCTTCTTTAGGGATATTTATCAGATTTTCAATTTTAGACACAAGGTCAATAGTATCTCGCTCTTTAAACATCAGCTTCTCCCTCAAATCTGCGCTAAATATATTATCAAAAGCGCTATTTGAAACTAAAACCACAAGACCGGAAGCCATGGCCTCAAGAGTCGTCTTGTCAAAACTTCCAGTTTTTGTAAGATTAACAAAAATATCATTATCATTATATATCTCCGGCGTTTTATCATTAGGTACTTTCCCCAGGAACGAAACATTTTTCTCAATCTCAAGCTCACTTACCATATTCTTAATTTTCTGGAAATAATCCATATCTTTTTCAGTAGGACCACCAATAATATTAAGATGCAAATTATGATGCTTTTTTATCAAGAGACCAAACGCCTTAATAAGTGTATCTAGATTTTTTACAGGGCTTATTCTGCCGACAAAAAGTATATCTATCTTACCATCCTCAGAGATACCAGATTCTTTAGGAGTAAATCTATGTATATCTATACCCTGTTGCAGGACAACAAGCTTTCTTGTGTTGAAAGGAAATGCCTCTTTTACGGAAGTTACAACTTTATTAATAAAGAAAACAGCTATTCTCAACTTCAGACTATCAAGAAAGTGCGCATACCATAACACAACTTTTTTACCCAAGAGCCTCCATATGGGACCGGCCAATATAAGATACTCCGGGTTCATATGGACAAACACACTGTCATATTCCTTTCTTAAGAGCCAAGTATATTTATAGAAGCGAACGACATATTTAACGCGCGAAAATATTTTCTCCTCAAGGAACGATCTTTTTCCGTCGCAAGCTCCTCCTCCAAGGTCGCACCTTTTCCGAAAATATTCCTCCTTCCCAAGAGAATGAACTTTTACATTAAAAGGCAAATCATATTCTCCTTTATAAAGACAGATGACGTGAACAAATTCAAACTCCGAAGCTAGTTTTTTAATCCACTCATGATAGATACCCAAGAGATCGTCACTCTTATCAACTTTTTGAGTTATAAATAGAAGCTTCATATTAATGATTTTACCATATATCCATCGGCAAGCCGATATCCTAATTTCCGATAATAATCCCTGACTCCAATGCCTGAGATTATGGCTATCTTCTTATAACCGGCCTCCTTAGACATCTTTTCAGCCTCATTAATAAGAGAACTGCCCAGCCCACGGTGCTGGCTCTGCAATCCCTTTTCCGCCACAGGCACAAGCCTGCCATACGTATGAAGTTCCCTTATGATAGCGCATCCACGGACAACAGGAAGCGTCTCACTTTTATCAAACGCTGAAGGCAAAAATAAACGCGCGAATGCGGCTATTTTATCAGTTGATTTTTTCTCCCAGCTTAAAAACACTTCCTTACCGACAGAAGTTTCATACTCTTCCTTTTCAAGAATTAATTCATTTAAATCAAAATCCGCTTCTCTTATCTCTCTGCATCTGATGCACTTGCACTTCCAATTATTTTCTATCTGGTCAGCTTCGAGAAGCTGTCTCAAGTTTGAAATCTTGCTTCCGGCCACAATATATTCAGCCGGAATATCGCGGATAACTCGAATCAATCTTACAAATTTAGGGATACCTTTTTTAACTTCTATCAATAATTTCGCAAGCTTTTTATCACCGTAAGACTTGAATTCACCTTTCTGCCACAATTTATACAAACTGCTATTTTTAAGAACAACACACGGATATATTTTCAACATATCCGGATAAAAGAGAGAGTTAGAAAAAAGCTCTTTAAACATCCCTACGTCTTTTTTGTAAGTGCTTGTGTATAGATTGGGCATCATATGATAAACAATCTTTAACCCTGCCAAGCGAAGGAGGGCCGTTGCCTCGGCAATTCTTTCTTTTGAAATTCCCCTCGCATTTTTTGACATCACATCATCGTCAAGATTCTGGACGCCTATTTCTACTTTTGTCACACCAAGACGCCTCATCTTTTTTATCTCACTTAAGCTTATATAATCCGGTCTTGTCTCTACAGACAATCCAATGACTCTGCACTTTGCTTTTTCGTTTAATTTTTGCAAGCTATCAAGCGATTTGGCATTTTTCTTAATATGTTCTTTTCTTTTATAATTATTACAAGCTCTAAAAATCTCTGATATAAATTCTTTCTGATACTTTTCAGGGTAATAACTCCATGTCCCGCCTATCACAATAACTTCTATCTTGTCGACTGGATGGCCATTCGTCTCCAAGGCGCGAAGCCTCGTAGTGACTTGCTTGTACGGGTCAAAATTATTTCTCAAGGCGCGACTGGCGGCAGGCTCTTTAGCAAGATAGCTTTTGGGCATCTGTTTCTCCGTAGGACAATAAACACACTTACCGGGGCAAGCAAATGGCTTTGTCAGAAGAGACACGGAGACTATGCCCGAATTACTCTTTGTCTTTATCTTCCGCAACAGTAATTCCACATCCTTAGATATTTTCTCTTCCCCCTTCTCCACCATATCTTTATATAGAGCCAGAATCTCTGCATTTACAGGCAAAGGCTTAGTCTTATAAATATACTTATTGGACCTAAAAGTAATCTTATTTTTTATCTTTAAGACACGCTTATAGAGAGACTTATCTTTGGCAATAAATCTCTTTAATTTTTCTATGTCAGCCTCAGTTTTAATACCTTTAAAAATCATATTAAATGTGGAAGAATTACCATAATTTAGCTATACTATAAACAATGAAAGAAGAAATAGCAAAAGAAATTTTAGCCGAATCAATAGCTAATTACGACAAGATAGCAAAGGATTTTTCCAATACGAGAACAATGTTTTGGGAGGAATTAAACTTCATAAAAGGGTTAATAAAAGAGAATGATAAAATACTTGACCTCGGCTGCGGGAACGGCCGTTTTTTTGAGCAACTTGCGGATAAAAATATTCATTACACAGGGAGCGATACATCTCTTGAGCTGCTTAAAATAGCTCGGGAGAGATACGGCACAAAAGCGACATTTATTAAAACAGAAGGGATAAATCTGCCTTTTGATGACAATTTGTTCGATACCATATTTTCGTTTGCCGTACTTCATCATATTCCATCCGCTAAACTGAGAGAACAATTTATAAAAGAAGCTCGCCGAGTATTAAAAAACGATGGCATATTAGTCATATCAGTCTGGAATTTATGGCAAAAAAAGTTTATTCCTCTAATTATAAAATATGCTTTCTTAAAGATATTCGATCTTTCCAAACTTGATTTTAAAGATATATATTTAAATTTCAATAAATACAGAAAATCTCGTTTCCTTCATGCTTTCACCAAAAAAGATTTATGCCGATTACTAGAAAAAAACGATTTTAAAATAAAAAGGATTGAAGAAATAAAAAGAAAAAGCGGATATTCAAACTTTATTGCAATAGCAAGAAAAATTTAGGATGCGCATTCTTCCCATAATCTTTTGCAAACATCCAGATACTCTTTTTTATCAAACAAAACAGCGGCCATATATTCAGCGCTTACAACGAGATCGCTGAAAAGCAATTTATCATTGATCATTTTAAGTAGCGCTTCTTTCAATGCCGCCCTATTTGAAACAGGCACGACAAAACCGCTATAACCGTCTTTTATAATCTCACCCGCAAGTCCGACATCAGTCATAACAACAGGACAAGAAGAAGCCGTAGCTTCCATAACCGTCCTGCCAAAACCTTCATAATTGGAAGTGAGCAAAAAGATACTGGCTGTTTTATAATATGAAGCAAGATTATCGTTCCATGGTTCAAAAATCACATTATTTTTCATTTTTCTGGCTTTATATTTAAGTTTCTTTTCTTCCGGTCCGGCGCCAACAATAACAAGCCCCACTTTAGGATATTTCCTGAAAATATCTTTCATAACACTGAGCGCCAGTGGGATATTTTTCTCCACACTAAGGCGTCCGGCCATAAGAATTATAAAATTAAATTGCGGATATTTTCTGCGTAAATTTTCAATGATAGGCGCTTCTCTTATTTTTTTCACATCAACAAAAATCGGTAAGACTTCTACATTAGAAATGTTGTATTTTTTCTTTATTGATGCCTTAATCCTCAGGGAGACAACTCTGACACAATCCGCGCGAGGGATGATAAAATTAGCGATAACGACTCTAATACGATTTAAGATTGACTCTTTCTTAAAAAATGGCGAAAGAAAATCTGTATGGATTTGTATTTGTAATTTTGTGTTGAATTCTCTTTTTATAAGCCAACCAGAAAAACCGGCCTCAAAAGGATCTTGTGTTGTGATAAGGTCAGGCCTTTTAAGCTTACGAGCGATTTTTAAAGCATCAGAAATATAAAATAGTTTGCTCTTAGAATTAGTAGCATAGGCAAATACATTACCTGCTATATTCACAGGATTATTATAATTAGAGTTAGTCGCATTTTTAGTAAATACTATGATATCAAGCCTATTTACCAAGGTGCCATATTCAGACATCCTAACTCGCACATCAGATCCGTCTTTAAATATCAAGTCGTCCCTTGAGATCATTAAAATATTTTTTGCCATATATATTATATTAATATTTTAATAGTTTCATTTATCATTCTTTCTTTTGAAAAATTTTTAACTGTTCCCTTCCCTTCTTTGGAAAGATTGCCGCCAAACTCCTTATCAAAAAGTAATCGTAGCAGTGATTCTTTGATTGCTTTCTTATCATTAAATTCTATAAATATACCGTTTTCTCCATCTTTTATAATCTCACGGTTTCCGCCTATAGCGGTGGTGATAATAGGAATACCGGATTCCATAACCTCAAGCAACTGATGAGAAAAACCTTCGTAAGCGGTATTTAATATAAAAATATCAGAAGCTTTTAAATACGCAAGCACCTCTTCATGGGAGAGCCTGCCGAGCATTATTACATTATCCTTGATCCCAAAGTCCAGAATTTTAGAATCAAGATTTTTTCTCTCCGGACCGTCTCCGATAATCAAAAGCTTAGTATGCGGATTACTTTTCAAAATATCCGGCATAGTCTCAATAAGGGCGTCAAATCCCTTCCAAGGGACCAACCTCCCCGCAGAAACAATAATATTGCCATCTATATTATATTCGCGTCTTAGTTCGTCCCTATTTTCAAGAATAGTTGAGTAGTCAAAAGAATTATAGACAATAAAAATCTTATCATCGCTAACACCCCAGCTTGTAACAATTTTCTTTAAATAATTACTTGGAACTATCACTTTCAACGCGTTTGAAGCGACATATCTCTGCGTTTTCCTTCTAAGCTCTGTGACTAAATCAAACCTCTCAACTTGAAATTTTTCCAAACTTGGAAATTGAAATTTGGAACTTGGAAATTTCTGACAATACTGCTCCCAAGCATAATCACCAACAACTTTAAGTATAAATTTCTTTCTTAATATTTTTGAAGCCAAGTATGCCGGCAAACCGACACTCACCGGATCTTGCGCAAAAATTATATCTGCGGTTTTTCCAGCTTTCAGTAATTTTAAAAGATAAACAAAATGGCGCAAAACCCGAGGCAAATTTCTGACATCACTGAAGTTCATAATATAGACACTAAACCCATGCAAAGGAAGATGGTCAAACAATTGCTTTGAATAAGTTGCAGGTCCGCCTATATCCGGAGGATAGATACCGGTTGCTATTAAAATCTTTTTTGATGAGGAATGTTCGCCGGCTTTTAAGGTATCTTCTTTCATTTATTATATGTTCAGTTTATTTAAAATCTTCTCATGCGTGTAATCCAAAATATCCCGCACAAACTTATCATATATGCCCATACGATAAAGAAATTCTTCCGTATCAAAAAAAGCGTATTTAAGCTCTTTTCCGACAACGGCTTCAATATCTTTTATAGTCTTCTCAATCTTATTTTTCTTTATAAAGTCCCCTACAACCAAAAGATCAATCCTGTTATCATCATTCTGTATAAAAATACCGGATATTATTATCAATTTTATCTTACCAACAGTTTTAAGTTTCTTAGCTAAATCTTCTGCGCTTACAGCGGTGGAGTTAAGAAGCAAGCTTCTAAGCAGATTCAAATACGGAAAAATAGGGTCAATCTGCCACCCTATCGCCTTGCCGATTTTTTTCTTCTTTAAAAAACCTATCTTAGATAAAACAGAAATCTCCCGACGGAGAGCGGCCGGTTGGACCTTGCTCCTACGGGAGATTTCTTTATTATCAATTATTTCTTCAGTATTAAGAAAAAACAATCGTAAGATTTTTACACGATTTTGAGAGCCGAAAAGCGTTCCTAAGATATCCATAATATGAACATTTTAACTCTTATCTCGTGTTTTTTCAAGTATAAGGCGCTTATTTAAGCTCTACAACTGCGCCAGCTTCTTCAAATTTCTTCTTTATTTCTTCAGCTTCTTCCTTCTTAACGCCTTCTTTCAACACTGCCGGAGCGCCGTCAACCAAGTCTTTAGCCTCCTTAAGTCCAAGACCTAAGATCTCTTTAGCTGCCTTAATAACTTGTATTTTCTGCTCTCCGGCGCTCTTAAGCTCTACCGTGAATGAGCTTTTCTCTTCTCCGGCTCCTGCGTCACCACCTGCTGTCGGCGCAGCTACTGCCACAGTAGCCTGTGCTGATACGCCAAACTTCTCCTCAAATATCTTTACTAATTCTGAAAGGTCAAGAACACTCATCTTTTCAATCGCCTCAACAATCTCTTTGAATTTTGAAGGCACTACTACATCTTTTTTTGTTTCTTCTGTCATAATATTTTTTAAGAAAAATTCAAAAGTTATTTTCTGTAGGATTTCCTTTATGACCGTCCCTGCCTACCGGCAGGCAGGCTTAAAGAAAATAAGCTTTTTAATTTTTCGTGATTACTTTAAATTATTTTTAATTTTTCTGAACTACTTTTTAATTTGACCTAAAACTCTCACAAAATTACCCATAACTCCATTCAAAGTGACGACCATACCTTGAACCGGTGAATTAATAACATTAACGAACTTACCATAAAGCACCTCTCTCGATGGTATGTTGGCAAGCATCAAGGCTTTATTTGCGTCTATATACTCGCCTTCAAGCATACCTCCCAACATTGTGATCATATCCTTGTGCTTTTTCCCAAATTCGAACACCTCTCTGGCTGGAGCGACAGCATCTTCTTTTCCAAAGGCAACTGCCACTTCTCCGTCAAGCTCTGGAATCTCTCCTTTTAACTTAAGAGTGCCAAACGCCTTCCTTATCAACGTCTTCTTTGCCACCACATAATCAACACCGCTATTCCTAAGATTGCTTCTAAGCTCAGTCTCTCCAGCTACGTTCAATCCGTGAAAATTCACGAAAATAGCTGAAGCGGATTTTTTACCCTTATCTTCAATATTCTTCAATATTTCTTCTTTCTTTTGTCTTGTTATTGCCATAATTTAGTACTTAGCCATTAGGGTTTAGCCAATAATAATCGATTTTTTGTTAGATTTTCTAGTCGCTAGCGGCTATCCGCCGCGGCGGACTAGTGGCTAAAAAAATAAAAACGACCTATAAAAGTCGCAAGAAACAGCCAAAAATGGCCAATGTCTCGGCAGGGCTTATTTTTCCCGACTATCGGGATATGCCTACTGTCTACGACTATATGATTATCAGTATACTCAAAGACAAAATCTTGTCAAACTTTCAAAAAGATAAGTATACAAAGTAGAACGACCGCTTCAAAACGTATACATCATGACTACGGACGTCGCATGTCCGTAGTCCATGTCCGTAGTCTTCTCTTAAATTATCCTCAACATCTTCCCTAATATCAGAGCTAGAATAAAAGATACGGCTACCAAAAGCCATTTGTGCTCTAAGATATATATCAAGGTTGAGAGTAATTTCGCGTAATAATTACTCTGACCGGTTTGGTTATCTTGGTTATTGGCTTCATCTACGGACGTCTTTTTGTCTTTTAGGTTGTCTACTATGCTGTCTATAGTTTCTCCTGTTTTCTGTCCGACAGACTTGGCGATATCTTTTATATCTCCTATTTTAGTGTCTCCTTCATAACTACGTAGATCTTCTTCGTCTGTATTATTCCCAGAAGCAACTAATGGATTAGTGCCACTTGAAACTTCGTCCCCATCAAAAACTCCGTCCCCATCTGTATCTTTATTTAGAATGTCCGTCCCTAACGACTTCTCTTCCTCATCAGATAGGCCGTCATTATCATCATCAGTATCTACAGCGTCTCCAATCTTATCACCATCAGTGTCAGAATCAATGAACCTTTTATCAGTATGGGAAGAATCAAAAGTTAAAGTTACAGGCTCAAATCCGCCGCCAATAATCGCCTTTTTAGTATCAACCAATTTTATATAAATATTATGGTCGCCCTCCTTCACACTCCAATCTGTCCACTTCTCTACCAACCGCCCATTTATCACCGAAAATTCTGATCCACCAATAATTTCCTCGTTATCAAAAAATTGAATCTTGCCGACAATGTCAAAACCGGAATTATTTTGAATAGCCGAATAGATCCGCACATTGTCACCGGCAAAAAAATTATTACTTGAGTACCACAAGCCACTCACAAAACCGGCATTTATCGTCTCCCCTGCCTCTGCGCGTGGCGCGTTAAATAAAGCAAAGTTGATGCCTAAAATACCGAGCGTTAAAATAACAGTAAAAATAAATCTTTTTATACCCATAAATCTATTATACAAATCTGACGACTACCCATATCAAGGACGGTCCTTGATATGGGGCTTAAAATAAGCTTTCCGGACTGGTGTTGGCGGTATTGCTTATAAATTCTATTAAGCTGGCAGTGAGATTTGAAGCTGTGTCAACAAGAATACCAATCGCGTTATTCTCAAATAAAAGACTATTTAAGGTGGTGGAAGAATTATAGATTGCAAGCGCCCCTTGCGTGCCCCACTTACCGCTATAATTATTATCTCTAAATACAGAATTCTCTATTACTAAATTTTCCGACTGTTTAGACAGCAACCCGAATGGATAATTATTAGTAAATAGTGCTTCTGATATATGAGCGCTACCCTCTTCAATAGAGACTCCTGACTCACTATTTCCATAAAAATTATCACCCGCATAACGAACAGTAAATCCTTTAGCGTTCATTAATCCGCCCTTTAAAATATGGATACCCTTCCATTGAGGAGATAATTTCGGAGTAGTGGTGCCGCCGACAATGGTGCCGGGAAAAATCGTATCATCATAAAGACTTGTAAAGATGATATCATCTGACTCATTCCCTTCAATTATAAGCTTACCATTTATTCTAAAGGCAATATCTTTTGATTTAATGACCGCGCCGCTTTCAATGACCAGAGTAGAATCTTCAAATAAATCTATATCACTAATATTCGCCACATAAGGAATATTATCGCCTTTTAAAGTTGTAGTGGATCCACGATCAGCAATATGAGTAGAAATTATAATACCGTTTACACTGTTGCCTGAAGCGCTATTATTTGTAAACTTAGGAACAATGCCTGACACATAAACAGCCTCATTTGCATTTGAATCAAAAATATTTGAATCAATAACAATGCCGTTTCCTGTTACATAAAGACCTCTATCATTGTGTTTAACTGTATTATTTTTAAAAACAGGATTGCCTTCACCAATCACAACGCCTGAATTTATCGCAGACGAATCGTGACCTTTATTATTATTCCTGAAAATATTATCTGAAATTACAGAATCTGAATTTGAAAGCCATAATCCCGAGAGATATGATTCTTCAAAAATAGAATTGGTAACATGGGCAAAGGCGCTGTCAATCTTTAAATTAGCGCGCGGAGAATATTGCTTGTAGAAAGGAGCGCCGGCATAACGAAAGACTACGTTATCAAAGACAGATTCACCGGAATCATCGCCTTCAATCATTACACCATACCAACTACCTGATGTAGGAGAAGTTGATGTGGCATCATTGTTGATATCGCCACCATACTCATCATCATAAAAACTGGTAAAGACTATCGGGTCGTCCGGTGTGCCATCGGCGATAATACTTGCATTTTGGAATTTAAAACCAGCGGAACCATGAAACTTGATTACAGTCCCCGGCTCGATTGTAAGACTCGCGCCATCTCTAAAGGTCTGCCATTGATTGTCTACAAGATATGGACTTTTTTCTTTGGTTAATACTATGTCTTCTGTGATATACAGTTGCCCTCTGGCTATAAGATGAGAAATACTATTTCTTGATTTCGGTGTTCCCTTTATGGGAAAGTCGCCAGCATCTTTGCCGTCTATTATTATAAGATTATTTGTTCCCCAGTTTGAGCCATCTTCTCCGGATACAAGAGAATCTATTCTCTCCATTGTTCGATAATTAGAAGTTGATCCACCGATCCATACCCTTCTATTATTTTCTAATACTGTTTTATCAACAGTAGTAGTTGCACTCCCTTCTTTCTTGTAAGAAAGCATTAAGACCTCACCGCCATTGGAGAGCCCGGAGCTGTTTCCAACTCCACTAAATGGCGCAGGTAAATCCGCCTTTATGTCACTTATCGTGTCATCATCGCTTCGCTCAATCAGATAATAATCTTTTGCTTTTATAATTCCAGAGAGTGGAATATATGGCGCGCCATCTTCTGCCTCAAGTATCCAGTTATCAAGCGAAATGTCGTACTCTGTGTTGTTATAAAGTTCTACCCATTCATCAGAAGGACTGTCTGCCGTGCCGGCCCAAACCACTTCGTTTATCACCACAGGAGAGTTGAAGGTTGAGATGGTCCTAGTGCTTGTGGCGGATCTATTGCCGGCCTTATCTCGCGCCGAGACGCTAAACGAGAACAGAGAGTTTTCAGGCATAGAAACAAGAGTAGAAGTGGCTGTCGTGGTGGCAAAAGTGCCATTACTGTTAATCGTAAAGTAATCCAAGTCGCTAGCGCTTGAAGACCAGGAGATATGGGACTCTGTGCTTTTAGTGAGACAACCGGTGGAGACGAGCGAATTTTCGCACTCTAATACAGTAAGTGAGATGTCAGGAGAGACCGAGTCAACTAAGAGTGACGTCTCGGTCGAGCTTGAAGTATTGCCTGCCGTGTCTGTCGCGAAGAAATTGATGATACTTGCACCTTGTGGGAAAGCTAACGGTAGTTGCCAAGTGCCATTTGAGTCTACTGTGGTAGTGGCATTGTCAAAATCCGTCGAGATTATAGAGGAAGATTCGGCTGTGCCTTGAAAGACTATCGTGCTTGTTGTGAAAGTTTTAGAAAAATCTGAAGGCGAAGCGATGATGGGTGCGTCGGGTGGAACAGTATCTGCTTCAGAATTATTATTTTGTTCAACATCTTCAGTGAAAAATATATCTAGCTGACTATTGTTGGCATATCCCGCAGTTTGACTTTGAGTATTTTTCGTAGATTCTTCTGTTGTGATGGTTTTTACCACTGGAGGCGGTGCTCCCCCGCCGAAGCCGGGCGCGGGGATTGGTGTCGGTTGAGTTGCCGGGGTTTGATTATTCGCAATATTTTGAGTAGCAGATACTGCTATGACAGCGCCAATTGGGCTACTACTTAAGCTATTCGCTTGAGTTTGCAGGGTGTTGATCATGGCTTGCGCGCTGTCTAACTGACTTTGCAAGGAAGTTAAGTTGCCAGCGGATGAGAAAATCGGCGCTGATACTACAGAAGCCGAAGCTGTGTTAACAGCTTCGTTAATAACATCCGACGCCGGTGCTAATACAGCTTCCAGAACACTCGAGTTCCTCATCTGAAGATCGACTGGATTCTCCACGGCACTCAACACAGATGAAGTCTGCGCCACCGATGTGCCGGAGAAGAGGTTTTTGATACCTGAAACAGCGTTATTAATAATATCTTTCGACTTTGTCAAGTAAATATTTGTATCAACAACCGCCTTATCGTAAGCACCTATACTATTTACAGCAAGCAAACGAGGGGATTTCTGGATATAACTTGATATTGCCTCATTTGAGTCAGGAATTATTTCAGGCAATAACTCCGGATTTTCTTTATACATTTCAACTTCCCTGAAGAATAGGTCTAGGACGCTGGCACCGGTGAGAACTGCTTTAGGGGCGAGATGAGTGAAATATGATGGGAGAATAAGGGATGAGTCGTTGAGGGAATATACAATTTTACCTTTTTTAATTTCATAACTCGTGAGAGGAGTATCTTCATCATTATATAAATAGCCTGTCTTTTTAATTAAATTTTTCAAATCCGGCTCATTATACTCTTCATTACTGATAGTATCTTTTGAAAAAAAATTATTATTAGAATAATTCGCCAAATAATCAAATGCGTCTTGTATAGAAGAAAAATTTATTAAATTATCATTCTTTAAATTTTCCGCAATATCCAAGCTATTAAAATTAGTATAATTTTGAGCATATATTTCATAAGGGTCTTTAGTATCTCCGTGAATATCCGCATGCGTATCACCTCTTGTATGGGCAGGGACAGACACATCTTCCACCAAGTGAAGAATATGACCCAAGGCGATAAAAGCAGTTTTTTCATCCCCTTTTACATAAGCATTAATCGCTTTCTGCCATGTCTGATTGCCATATTGCCTGCCATAAGCCGATTGATATTCCTGGTTAGTTACCCAATCTATAGAGGCAATAGCCGGCATCGGCGCCATTGATTCACCTTCCCATAATCCTTCTTCTTCAGAAAGATCCCCGAAATGCTTCCCCGACCAGCCACTTTCATGAACAGGATCATAGAAGTGATTTATCCATCTAGCGGGCGTATCTTCATCAATAGCACCTTTTCTCATCCAGTCTATCTCTTTTTGAGATATCCCTAGACTCTGGTTATCATTTTTTAGATTCCAAAATTTGGCAATCTCCTCTGTTAAGTCCGGGTGAGTGTAGTATGGCGAATAGGCAAAAACTGAAGAGATTACAACAATATTAAAAATTAAGAGGAAAATTAGAATTGATTTTTTAAAAAATATTAAATTATATATTTTTCTGTAATCAACTTTATAATATAAAAAATAATATATAATAATAAAAATCAAATGTACAGGTAACATTAAATTAAATAAAACTGCGGCCGCTAAGCCGATCATATCTGTCTCACTTGCAGACAAACCTAGGGTAATTATAAGAAGTAAAGAGACAATAGAAATAATCGGGGTTAAAATTATCTTGATTATTTTAATGTGTTTAAAATACACGAGTAGGGCAAAACAAAACAAAACAGGCGCACTAAAATATATCATCTCTCCTCCATTAAAACCTGACAATAAGCCTAAACTTATAAAAATAATTAATAAGGCAACAGAAATAATTAAAGTTGAAATTAATTTAATATGAATAATATGTTTGATAAAAAATATATCCAATAACCCCGGCATAATCAATCCCACAATATATGAGCGTATCATCCAGCTGTCAAATTTCCCACTGAAAAACTGCAATATAAAATATCTAAATTCAAAATGATCTACAAAATATAAATAAATGAAAAAAACAACAAATAAAATAAATAACCCTAAAAGATATGATCTGATTATTTTTGTTATAGATTTATTATTTTCCATATTTTAGTATAAGGGTTGAGATAGAATTCAATTCTATTTTTTATCATATCATCTGTTCCTGGTTCTTTAACCATATAAAAATAATGAGCGCGAGTTTTATCCGCTAAAATAAAATCTGGCAAAGAGGTATCTTTTTGGAGTGGCGCAGAGAGTTCTCCAAGATACACTTTTAAGGTATCATCTTTCTTGGCTTCTTGTAAAAATTGTCTTTCTTTCTCCTGATCCCCCACTCTGTGATACCTACTCGCCAGCTCGATATCGCCCTCTTTTAAAGCGCCCATATACATAGCCCAGGTTTCCTCTGGTGTTTTACCACCATAAATATCATCTTTATACGGCTGTTCTAAGGCATTTTGAAAATTTTCTGTAATTTTATCAGCCTTACGAATATCAAGACCATATTTTACAATGCCACCGGCAAGATAACCAACAACAGCAGTTGCTAAAAGAATGGCAACTATTATGATTATTTTTAAAATTTTCTTAAATAATGTTTGATTTTCCATAATTTTAAATTCGATTATTAAAAAGGCTTTAGCGCATCTAAAAACGTCGGGCCAGCCCCCGGCCATTTCTCATCATAAGAGACCATGGTTCCAGCCACATACCCTACAACAAAAAATAGAAAGAAAATAATTATAATTGTAATTATAAACTTCCTAGACTTTAAAAAACTAAATAAAGTATTCATATACATTCATCCTACCCCAAATTAACCAAACCTTCAAATCTTTTATATCAATCCTATCCAAATCCTATCCAAGGGGTCCCCTTGGATAGTCTTAAAGTGTCACCTTTTTAGTTTGATACTTTAACCATTCACTTATAAAATCATCGAATTCCTTAAAATCAACAAAATACTCCGGAAACTCACTTTTGTTCAGGATCACTGCTTCTTCCCTGTTTTGCCCAATATAATCAAGATAACTTGAATATTTATAGCTATTTAAATACTCTTTTGTCTTCTCTATGTCAGAAATGCCCTTTTCTTTCCACTCCGGATCGATCAATTTAACAGGATTTAAGTGGATATAAGCGAATAAATACTTCAAATATTCATCATTATCCACATGGGTGGCCTTAAAAACTCCCTCAAAAAGCTTCCCTGTCCTCTCATTCTTTTTATTAAAATACATAGAATACCCTGTGGATAACTTACCCAAAAACTTAGTTATCCCTCCTTCGGTCTTTTCTCTAACTAGTATATGGAAATGATTCGGCATCAAGCAATAAACCCCAATATCCACTAATGTTTCCCCTCTATCAATCCTATCCAAGGGGACCCCTTGGATAATCTTAAATACAACAGATTTATTATTATTGCAGACAAACAAAAGCTTCATAAATCTTTCAAAGTCAGAACCATTTAAAAATATACCTCTTTTATCATTTCCTCTATTATAAATATGATAAAATTCACCTATAGAAAATTGGATTTTACGTTCCATGTGTTAACAATTATAACTCTCATTCTAAATTAATCCAAGGGGACCCCTTGGATAGGCATGGAGAAAAGGGACTTTAGGTCATCGGAAGTGTCCGGATTAGAGGCTATACCCTCCTCTAAGATGGCTTTTGCCTTTGCATCATCTTTCATACCATATTTATAAAGCTCATAGAAATTAGTGTAAATATAAATCTTTGAAGGGTCATTGGCTAGTGCTTTCTTAAAATTTACTTCAGCCTTTTGATAATCTTTTAGCTCATAAGTATATAAGTTACCTAGGTTAGCAAAAGAGGTAGAGTTTAATGGCCTTAATACGCCTGCATACTGCCACATATCTTCTGCGGCGCTATAATCCCCTATGGCCTTTAAATAAACGCCTAAAACAAGCCAATTATCAATAAAATCAGCATTTTCTTTAATCTCATCTATTGTAGTATTTATCTTTGATATATAAATCTCTTTAACGTCAGAAGGAAGACTGTCTTTAAAATAGAAATCTCTGTCTAGATCTGGCATTTTCTCGCTAATTTGACCTAAATTGCTACTATTTTCAGAATCCAAGGGGGCCCCTTGGATTAGTGGTGGTGGTAATTTATTTAGATCGCGCCAAGCATAAAAACCAGCGCCAGCCACGATTATCAAAATAGTAATTATTAATATATACTTATTTTTCATATGATTCTATTTTTTAATAATCCAAGTCCAAGGTGACACCTTGGACGTTAGATTGGATACTATTTAATAATAGGTAGCTATATTTTAACAAAATTCTGATAAAATACAAACTCGTCAATTAAAATCTCACTCTAAAATCAAATTCAATCAAATCCAAGGGGACCCCTTGGATTTGATTTAAATAGCAAAAGCCCCCGATCTCTTTCGAGAAAGGGGGCTTTTGACTAACCATCAGCCTAAGGCTGATCACAAGAGGTTAGATTATTGTGACAATACTTCCGCAGTCAAGTTTGCTCCTGGAAGACCGATTACGTTGTAACCGTTTATCCAGTCTGCATGCGCATTGGCTGAAGTTGTAGTTGCATTTGGTGACCAGATAAAGTCATCATTTGAACCAGCGTCATCGTCAACTAGAGTAACGTCACCCATGTAGCTAAGAAGCTGAGGGTATGCGGCGTCACCTTGTAGTTGTGTTGATACTGATGCTCCAGCTGCTGAACTTGCAACAGTGGCAGTAACCTCAAAGTATCGTGTCTGACCTGCTGGAATTTGAATGTTAGTAGCTGTACCTGCATTATCCATAACGACATTAATGTCTGCGTTGTTAGCAAATGAAGCTTTATCGCTGTTCATCAACTTACCTCCGGCATTAACACCTGATACTGGATTTGAGAATGCGGCGTCAGTATAACCATAAGCGTTTAAGTTTGTTACAACAGCAGTTGTTGTAGAAACCTGGACAGTGAACTTATACAATCCAACATCGCCTGCTGAATCAGCAGTAACCTTGAATCGTAGAAGTGTCTTTGTACCATTGCTTAAGCTATTTGTAGGAACAGATACCTTAGCAACTGTAGGTAGAGATTTGAACATCCTCAAACCATTTACAGCTGAGTCAGCTGTTGAACCTGTGTTGATTGTAGAGCCTGAATTTACACCTGTACCTCTTGTACCAGTTGAATCAGTGCCGTCATAATCAACTGTTACCAAGTGACCTTGTGTACCAAGACCTGTTGTGCCGATTGTAGCAAGATCAGCTTTAACTGTCATATACTTATCAGAATCTTTTGGAATTCTGAAAGCGCTTGTTAATGTTGATGTTGCGTTGTTAGCAGTCGTGAAGAATGCTTCGCCAACCTGCGCACCTGAATCGTAGTCATGCAATGTAACTCTTACAATGTCATTTCTAGATGTTGAAGCAGATGTTATCTGTAGAGCAACTCTAGTAATATCAATTGCTTCGTTTGTAGCATGGAACTTCAATACACCTACAGTATTACCTGTTGAACCGGCTACAGCCGCAGCTTTAGATGAAGGGCTCTTACCAGTATCAAGGGCTACTGTGAATGATCCGCTTGAAGCCAGTGTTATCAACTGACCATTCGCGTCTGTAGCTGTAGGAGTAACTGACTGATTTGATGTTAAGCCTGTTCCTGCAAATGTGGCTGCTGAATCAATTCCCCATAGGTACATACCTGTGGCATTTCCAGCTATATCACATTTCAATGAAACTGTCTTAACTGTTCCTTTAGGAATTACAAGTCCTGATCCATCAATAGTGAATGATGTTGAAGAACCGGCAGCTGAAGGATTAACAACATTTGAACCTGTTGTTATCTGTGAAGCGCCGTCATACAAAGCACAGCTTGTAAGGTTTGTTGCTGAACCGTCACCTGACACACCGTAAGCTAGAGGCAATGTTGACATCTTGATGTCTTCACCTGAAGCAGTTGTATCAAAGTAATAATTAGCAAAAGTGAATGTACCTCCGGCAACAACTGTCTGAGCAGCTGGATCCGGTGATACGGAAATTGTCAATGATGACGCCTTAACAGTCATTGTATTAGCTACAACTGCTGATGTAGGTGAAGGTGTAATACTGTTTCCAGTAACCTGACCTGTAACAGTCGTCCAATCTGTTGAAGGTGTAGTAGAAGCCTGAATTGTGTCGTTATTAGCGAAATCAGTTCCTATCTTACCTTTCAATTGGTAAAGGTGTTTACCGATTGGGAATGTAACTGTATCAGAGAATGTAACTGTACCGCCTGAAAGTCCCACTGTTGCTCCGTCTGCAGGACCAGCAACTATGCTGCCGTTTTCATCAACCAAAGTAATATTAGTGACGTCTGCAACGCTTTGCGCTGAACCTGATGTTGTAGCAATTGTGAAATGGAATACCAAGCTTGCAGCAGAAATTTCTTCACCCTTAGCTTCTACCAAGAAACCGCCAAGAGGCTGATCAGTTACGTTCTCTGCAATGTTCTGAGCTTCTACTGTAGTAGCCTTCTGAACATTAAGAGTTCCAGCTGATACTGTCACTTTAGAACCATCAAACCATGGTGTTCCTGTAGTGAATTGTGATGAAGTGTCAGCTGCTGTAGCTGTAGTCTCTCCTGAAGGAGTGATTCCATAACCGAATGTCTCGCCTGTTACATTGATATCAGTATTCTTGTAGATATCAAATATTATTGTTCTTCCTGAACCACCTGCGATATCACCTTTGATAGAGACTTCTTTTGAAGAACCTTTATCAATAACGATTCCTGAGCCGAAGTTTGTAGTGTAATATTGACCATTTGAGCTTGCGACTACGTCATAAGCTGTACCGTCAACATAAGTCTTCAAATTCTCCAAGTCTGTAGAACCGACTGAACCTGACTGATTCCATCTGATAGAATTCAAACGAATTTTCTCAGCTGAACCAGATGTAACCTTAACTGAAGCGAAAGTATAACCGGTTGTACCGATTGGCTTGCTTGCGCTTGCATTAGGATCAAGTCCTCCTACTGCAGGAGTAGCTGAACCTATTGCAAGATTAATGTTTATTGTGTGTCCAGCGCCTGTAATAGGAAGCGCTCCTGATACATTAGCTGAAGTATTTACTTTAACAACTGAAAGGAATGCAACCTGACCAGCGTAGCTGTCTAGGCTTGCTAGCATATTTCCAGCGATTGTAACTGTTCTTGTCTGTCCAGCCTTAACAACAAAAGGATCTCCTACTGTTGCCTGGTGAACTGAGTTCAAAGTCTTAGCGATACCGATCTGATTTCCGTTCTCATCCAAAAGGACGATTCCGGCAAAAACAGCGTCTTGCGCCAAACCTGTTCTTTCAACAAGGATTGAATTTACAGTAACGTCTCCATCTGCTGAAGCTGTCAAAGCAACTTTAGTGAATGGAAGTCTTGCTGCGCTCTCAACTGCAAGTGATGCTGTTGGTTGAGCGACAGAAGATACTGTAAGTCCTGTACCAACTGAAGTTGGTGGAGGTGTTGTGTCTTCGCCTGTTGTTGGAGGTGTAGTTGGCGCACATGTTCCAAAGAGAGCATTTAACTTAGCTCTAGTGGAAGGACCAACATAACCTGTTCCTGTTGTAAGACCAACTGGGGTCAAAACATCAGAAGCGTATTTGTTTTGGAATTTGATAACAGCTGACTTTGTCAAAGAACCGAAATACGATGATTCGTTCCCTGTTGAGCCAACTCCACTTGAAGCAACTTGTGTTGCTTGATCTGAGTTAAGAACCTTTTGAAGATTCATAGCATCTGACCCTGTATCACCCTGCTTCAAATTCGCACCGAATGTGAATCCGCAAACTGTTCCTGTAGCAACAGACCCGCCTGAGATGCCAGACATCTGACTCTGTAAAGCTTGGATCTGAGCAAGAAGAGTTGCGATCTGCGCCTGAAGTTCTTCAACTGTTGCCGCGCTTGCTGGAGTAACCAATACTCCGCCAAACATCATAACAGCAGTCGTAAGACCTAAAGTTACAGAAACTATTTTACTCAATCTAGATTTCTTAAATCTACTCATAAATTGTTTCTAATTAATAATCTCGTTGTACTTTATCTCGTCGCGCTTCGCTCCGTATTAACGGATTAACGAGTTTACGTGAGTCAATAAAACATTCACAAAATTATCATAAGCATAGAGAAATTTAAGTTCGACAGTTCCTAAATAATTCTATGCAACTACTAAACTAATAATTACTAATTTAATTAACCCCGACACCAGGTCGTCTTTTCAGACGAAAAGATGCAAGGAGAAATTACAATAAAATAAACTTTTTAACTGACCTGAATTTCAATCTTTTCATCCGTAAATATTTTGTTTTCAATGTGCCCTCTTTCACTCAGACTTACTAAACCCGATGCTACAATAAAAAGGCGCGCAGTCAAATCAAATCATCTAACTTAAACACATTATAAATCGTCAAGTATCTCTTTCAAAATTATAATGTGGATAACTCTAGCCCTTATAATAAATAAGCCGGGCCAATGACCCTAAGCCTGTATATAAGGTATATTAAAGTATATATTTTCACCCCTCTTAAAGTCAATAAAAACGTAGACAGGACCATATATTATAATGTTGTAAAGACTACTCCAAGTTACCACAAAACAAGGAGGATTCTGTAAAAAAATAGTCAATCCGCCGTGGCGGATTGACTATTTTATTTTTTTACAAAATACCTTCTCCAGCGTTTGTCACCTTCTTTTTCCAAGAGTCCATTATCTACCACATAAAGCAATCTTCTTTGTATCGTCTTCTGGCTCATCTTCGGAAAATTAGAAGAGATGTCCTTTATAGTTACATGTCCATTCTTCTTAATAAAATCAATGATATCCCTTAATTGAGCGTCCTTTTGACTGTCTATAAACTGATTTTTATTAATAATATTTTCATTATTATTAGATATATTTTTATTTTGATTAAGGCCACTATTCTTACTGCCTAAGCGTTGCTTATCTTGAATACCCCCTACACCATAATAACTATTCATAACGGACATATTTTGTCCTTGTCCTTTATAGCTATGTCCTTTATATAAGCCCTGTCCTTTATCCAATGCTTGTCCTTTATACTGTCCATTATGAATGTCTGTTTGTCCTTTATTAAAATATTTATCCTTATGAACACTATCGGTCAACTCAGGAAACAGCTTATCAGAAAATAGTATTTCTTCTTTCTTATCGGTCTCTATAAGCTCTCCTATTTTCTCATATTCTCTCTTTAGAATTTCAAAATTCAAACCGGCTATAAAACTGCTAATACTTGCGATATCAAGCATATGGATAACCTTATTTAAAGATTCAAATATCTCTGCAAAAGAAGTTATCTTGCCTTGAGAGTCTTTATCTTTCAAAGAGACAACATTTATCAAAATGTTGACTGAAGCGCCTCTTAAAGACCACTTGAGAGGCTCTTTATCAGACATAAAATCCGTCACCTTGTATAAGGCGCTTGTGATCTTCCCAACCCTATCCGTCAGATAATTGTAAGTCTCTTCATTTGCCATAACTTAAACTTAAAACTTAAACAGAAAAAAGTAAACCCCCGTCGCTCCTACCTGCCGGTAGGCAGGCGCGAGCGACGGGGGTAAAGTTTTCCGCTTCACGCTTTTTGCTTTTCGCTTTATAATGTCACCATGGCAAAAAAGAGTAAAAAAAATAATAATACCGACAAATGGCATTCAGGAATAAAAGAAGAAACAAAACATTCCATCCTCGCAATAATCTCATTTGTCCTTGCTCTGTTTCTTACGCTGTCAGCAATGGGAAAAGCAGGCATGGTCGGCGAGTCAGTATTCAAATTTTTTGAGTTTCTTTTTGGCGGAGGATTTTTCCTTTTGCCTATTTCTTTTTTCTTAACAGGAGTATCTTTCCTGACATCATTCAGGCCGAATTTTATGCTTGCAACACTTATCAGTAGCGTATTCTTTTTTATCTCAAGCTTAGGCATTACAGACATCATCCTCAAAGACGGAGAATCAGGAGGCTTTGTGGGAAAAATAATTTCCTTCCCGCTTATAAAACTTTTTGACTTTTGGGTGAGCCTCATAATTCTTTTTGCAATTCTTATAATCTCGCTTCTTGTTATGTTTAATATGAGACTCAAACTCAGCTGGCCAAATTTCTTAAAGTGGCCAATTTTTAATAAAAAAAATGATTACGAAAAATCACAAATAGAAACCGATGAAGACGAATATGAAGCAGAAGATGAAGAACCGGAAGAAGGCAAAAACTTGGAGATTCAGCCTCTAAGTCCAGTTGGAAGTTCAACCTCTAAATTAGAAGAAAAATTAAAAGGAGCAGTCATTGCTGTAAAAGATAAAATGACAAGTAAAAAAGGGGCATTAGATGAGGGTTCTGAGCTTATCATAGAATCAGGCTCACGTTCAGGGATAGTGTTCTCGCCTCCGCCAATCTCGCTTCTTGAAAATGATAAAGGTAAACCGGCGGTCGGAGATACAAAAGCGAATTCCAATATCATAAAAAGAACCCTTCAAAACTTCGGAATTGAGACAGAAATGGGCGAAATATCAATAGGTCCATCTGTAACCCAATACACACTTAAGCCGGCAGAAGGAGTCAAACTCTCAAAAATTGTCGCTCTTCAAAATGACCTGTCTCTATCTTTGGCCGCGTATCCAATCCGCATAGAAGCCCCGATCCCGGGAAAATCACTTGTCGGCATAGAGATCCCAAACACCATCAAAGCTATTGTCGGGTTAGCTTCACTTCTGAAAGATGACGAATACCAAAACTCTCCCTACCCGCTTCTTTTCGCACTAGGAAGAGGCGTCTCAGGAAAAGCATTTTTCTCAAATTTGGCAAAAATGCCTCACATACTTATTGCAGGAGCAACCGGAGCGGGAAAATCAGTAATGATACACGCGCTTATAACTTCACTTCTTTACAGAAACTCCCCGGAAAATCTTAAACTTATAATGGTAGACCCAAAGAGGGTTGAATTAACACTCTATAACAACATACCGCATCTTCTTACACCCGTAGTAACAGACGCAAAAAAAGCCATTCTAGCCTTAAGATGGGCAGCAAGAGAAATGGACAGGAGGTACGACATCTTAGAAAAATACAGCACGCGCGATATCCAGTCTTATCATAAAAATATACTGGCGCCATATGTTAAAGAGAACCAAAAAAGAGTATCCGAATCTGACGAGAATGAAGAAAATGCGAGCGACAAGCCAGAAACTCTGCCTTATATAGTAGTGATAGTAGATGAGCTTGCCGATATAATGACAAGTTATCCAAGAGAACTTGAGTCTGCCATAGTAAGGCTCGCTCAAATGTCCAGAGCGGTAGGCATACATTTGGTAATATCAACCCAAAGGCCGTCTGTGGAAGTTATAACCGGACTTATCAAAGCGAATATACCGTCTCGTATAGCCCTCCAAGTAGCTTCTCAAATTGACTCCCGAACAATCCTTGATATGTCAGGCGCGGAAAAACTCCTAGGATCCGGCGATATGCTCTACTTGGCAAGCGATATGGCAAAACCAAGACGAATACAATCACCGTTTATCTCAGAAAACGAAGTAAAGAAAGTTGTAAAATTCCTCAAAGACCGGTATGAAGATTACCCGCCGGCTGATGGTCCGCAATCTTTAAACCTTTTCGGAGCCGAGAGTGAACAAAATTCCATTTTCAACCAAAAATTTGATGACGAAACAAACACAGGAGACGATGACGAGCTATATGAGGAGGCAAGAGAGATTGTAATAGAAGCTGGAAAAGCTTCATCGTCATATTTGCAGAGAAAATTAAAAGTAGGCTATGCCAGAGCGGCGCGATTACTTGATATATTAGAAGAGCGGGGGGTTGTAGGTCCGGCTGACGGTTCAAAACCAAGAGAGATATATGAGGAGCCTAAAAATGATGACTAACAATAGCTTAAACAATAAAAAGAAAAATGACGGGGAATAAAGACAAACTGATTACACAAGGGATAATCGGCTCTATATTATTCATAATAGTCGCCGGCTATTCTTATTATGAGGTTAAAGATTTCATAACAGGACCAAAAATTGAAATAACATCGCCGAAAAACGGAGAGGTTATAAATCAATCATTTATAGAAGTGCAGGGGACAACAAAAAATATCTCCAAATTATTCTTAAATGATAGACAGATATTTACAGATGAAAAAGGCATTTTCAACGAAGAATTGCTCTTGTCGCTCGGCTATAATATAATAGAAGTTAAAGCGAGAGACAGATTTGAAAGAGAGACAAAAAAAACATTAGAAATAATATATAAATAAATATGGCGAAAGCGAAAGATGAAAAAACATCAAAAGAAAAAGATAATAGCATAGAAGACACGCTCAAGCTCATAAAAACAAAATTTGGAGAAGGTTCTATAATGAAATTAGGAGAAACACCTAAGGTTGATATTGATGTAATATCATCCGGCTCTATCGGACTAGATGAAGCGCTAGGCGTAGGGGGAATACCTTTAGGGAGAATTATAGAGATATTCGGCCCTGAATCATCAGGAAAAACGACTTTATCCCTTCTTATGGCGGCGCAAGCTCAAAAGAAGGGCGGTCTATGCGCGTTCATTGACGCGGAGCATGCCATGGACCCGGAATATGCAAAGAAACTTGGAGTCCAAATAAATGATCTTCTAATTTCCCAGCCGGACAACGGCGAACAAGCGCTTGAAATAACAGAGAGCCTGGTCCGCTCCGGCAAGCTGGACTTAATCGTGATTGATTCAGTAGCCGCGCTTACTCCAAAAGACGAAATAGAAGGAGATATGGGGGCTTATCATGTTGGGAAACAAGCCAGACTGATGTCGCAAGCGCTCCGCAAACTCACAGCCATAGGCGCAAAAAGCAGAACATCAGTAATATTTATAAATCAGATACGCATGCAAATAGGTGTGATGTTTGGCAATCCGGAGACAACGCCTGGAGGCAAGGCTCTTAAATTTTACTCTTCGGTAAGAATTGACGTAAGACGTATCGCTCAAATCAAAAAAGGAGAAAATGTAATAGGAAATCGCGTCCGTGCCAAAGTTGTGAAAAACAAAGTCGCCGCCCCTTTTAAAAAAGCGGAATTTGACCTTATCTTCTCGGAGGGGATATCCAGAGAAGGAGAATTACTGGCACTCGGCGAAAATCATGGAATTATAGAAAAAAGCGGGTCCTCATACAGTTACGGACAAGAGAAACTCGGGCGAGGATATGACGCCTCTCGCCTATTCCTTAAAGAAAATCCTAAAATATCAAACGAAATAGAAAAAAAAATTAAAGAAGAATTGAAAAAATAATCTTTAATTTTTACAAACGTAAAAGCCGTTCGTCAATCTAACGAACGGCTTTTACGTCAATTAAATCTATTAGCTATTAATTAACACGACCTCTTATCCTTATGGGGATAACAAAATTCAAAACACCTTTAATCCAATCTTTAAAAAACAAAAACGCTAAAACAGATATAAGTACGAAGAACAGTTTGACAATAATCTCTGTATGCAAAAAAGCGCTTAGCATAAAACTATACATAGAAGGAATATCAAAAAACGACGGACTATTGCCAAAAACATCGCCAAAGGATATATAAAGCGTCATTTGCCAGGCAAAAAATAATAATAATCCTGTTCTTAAATTAAAAGTATTTCTAAGAAGCCAGATGGCATAGATCCTCCTCATTACTCCTTTTTTAAATTTTACGCTTTCTTTATAATTTTGCATCATTCTTATACAACATCTGCGCAAACCCGCTTGAGTTCTTTTTTGGCGCGATAAACTCTAGTCTTCACGGTCTGCAATGAAACCCCTTCAATTTTCGCAATCTCCTTCTGTGGCCTGTCTTCTATATAATACAAAGACAATATTCTACTTAAACTTTTTGGCATCTTAGAAAATACCGAGATTATAAAATCTTCAAGTTCGTTTCTTTTAACATAATCCGTCTCATCGGCAATATTCTCATAAAACTCCACTTCTTCATCAACAAACCAGATTCTCTCTTTTTGTCTTTTTCTATAAAATGAAAAACTTGTATTTAAAATAATCCTATACGCCCAAGCCTTGAAACTCCCCTCTTCTACTTCTCTAAACCGAGAGGCACTCATGTAAATCTTCATAAAAGATTCTTGGACAATATCCCTGGCGAGCTCATCATCATGAATAATATCTTTGGCTTTGCGCAAAAAAGCATTTTGGTATCGATTGACTATTATTTCAAAAAGTGACGGCCTATCAATAGACAGACTTAAAATCTCCTCGTCGCTTTTTGTTTTATCTTCAAAATCCATTTTATTAATTTAAAATCGATAATTATCTCTATATATATTATAACACTTTGGAAACAAAAAAGGTTGCAACTGGACTTTTGGCCTAAAATCCTATAAAATAAGGTCATTATGGCAATGTTAGAATACAATGAAATACGACAGAGGAAGTTTATAATCTTCGAAGGCGAACCTTATGAAGTCCTAGACTCGCATGTTTTCCGTAAACAACAAAGAAAACCGGTAAACCAGACAAAATTGAAAAATATGATATCTGGAAGAATTGTCGAACATTCTTTCCATCAAAGCGACAAAGCAGTAGAAGCAGAAATGGAAACCAAACAAATTAAATATTTATACTCCAATCCAAAAAAAAATGAAATCTGGTTCTGTTATGAGAATAAGCCTGGCGAACGTTTTGCCCTTTCTGAAGATATAATTGGCCCAGCCCTTAAATTCCTCAAAGAAAATACTATTGTTAACGCGTTAACATTTGAGGATCGTATCATCGGGATAAAACTTCCGATAAAAGTAGAACTTAAAGTCACAGAAGCTCCGCCGACAATCAAAGGTAATACCGCTCAGGGCGGAAACAAGCAAGTAACGCTTGAAACAGGAGCTAATGTAAATGTGCCTTTATTTATAAATGAGGGAGATATAATAACCGTAAATACTGAGACAGGTGAATACACAGACAGAGTTAGTAAATAATCTTTCTCACTAAAATATGTCCTAATAAAAAATCGCCAATTAGGCGATTTTTTTGTCGATTATTTACAATTTTTACCTTCCGATAAACGGCAGAAGCGCTAAGAAACGCGCGCGCTTTATAGAGATAGTGAGTTTTCTCTGGTGTTTGGCGCAAGTACCGCTCTTTCTCCTTGATAATACGCGCGCCAAAGGATCAATAAATTTCTTTAAAGATTCTATATCTTTATAATCGACTAATTTTATATTATTTGTACAAAAGTAACACTGTTTCATATTTTAACTTTTTAATTTTTAGCTTTTTAGATTAAAATGGGATTTCATCAGGGTTAATATCGTCTTCAGGATATTCTATAGTATCAACGCTTTCATTCTTACCGCTTTCTTCATGTTTTTCTGCTCCTTGTGAAGAAGATTGCCCATCAGTTCTCCTTGGACCAAACTGAACTCTCTCAGCTACAATTTCTGTCCTGTAGCGCTTATTTCCGTCAGGTCCGTCCCAGCTTCTATTCTGAATCCTCCCTTCAATAAGAGCCGAGCTCCCCTTCTTAAGATATTGCGCCACTATCTCAGCCTGCTTACCGAAAACGACAACATTATGAAATTGTGTATCGTCCTTGCGCTGTCCGCTTTGGTCTTTCCATACTCTGTTGGTAGCGACTGAAAATGAAGCGACTTGAGCTCCAGAAGGAAGACTTCTCAACTCAGGATCTCTTGTCAAATTACCTATAAGCAAAACTTTATTTAAATTCATTGATATAAATTAATATTAATTTTATAAACCTGCAATTTCTTCTAATTTTCTATCAATTTCTTCTTCTTTTATTTCTTCTCTAGAAGATTCAGGTGTCTCTTCTGCGCTTTTTGCTTTAATAGTCTTAAATGGTTTTTGAGAGACTGTTTCCTCTTCCGCATTTAAGATCAAAAATCGCAAAAGATTAAGATTGGCGTCAAAACTCTTTTTAATACCTTCTAAAGCATCCGGTCTTGCCATGAATCTAATCCAGCCAAAAGAAGCAGTATTAAACTTTTTAATTTCATAAGCGAGTTGCCTGCTTTTAGGAGCCTCCTCTCCGACTATTAGACCTTTTTCTTTCTCAATAGCGCTCCTGATCAGATTAACCTCATCAGCCAGCTTGTCTGTCGGTATTAAAGGCGTCAAAAGATACCCTATTTCATACAATTTAGGGTCGGCTTCTATATTTTCTTCAATTTCATATTTAATTTCCCCTATCTCGTCCATAGGCGCTATATTAGCAAATATATTTATATATTGCAACTAATGTTCATAAAACATTCTTAATGCATTCTCTGTCGTAATCTCTGACACCTCTTCATAAGAGATGCCTCTTATTTCAGCGATTTTTTTAGCTACTTCTTTCACATAAAGCGGTTCATTGCGCTTGCCTCTATACGGAGCTGGCGCTACAAACGGCGAATCCGTCTCAATCATTATTCTTTCAAGAGGCGCCCTTTTTATCACTTCATCATAATCTCTTGAAAAAGTGATGACACCGGCAAAAGAGATTGAAAAACCAAGGTCAAAATATCTTTGCGCAATATCAATATCTCCTGAGAAAAAATGAATGTTCCCTCGCAATTTAGCGCCATGTATCAAAAAATACGAATTAAGAATCTCTAAAACTTCATTATGAGCGTCCCTACAATGAATCATCAGCGGTTTATCTATCTCTAGAGCCAGCTTGACATGCTTCCTAAATACATCCTCTTGTCTTTTTAAATCGCTTCTCTCCCGACGAAATAAATCTATTCCGCATTCGCCTATGGCAACAACTTTAGGATGCATGGCAATCTTTTTATAATATCCATAATCCCAGCCTAAGACTGGTCCGCCTTGGGCGGAAAACTCGCCATCTTCTTTATCTGTCGGGTGCAAGCCAACAGAAGCGAAAAGGTTATCATCCGCCGAGGCGGATTCTGCAAGTTTTATGGCGCTTTTAGAAGTCTCTTTATCTGTACCGACAACAATAGTAAAGATACCTTCTGCCTGCATTTTTTTTATTATCTCTTCCCTGTCATTATCAAACTCAGGAAAATTCAAATGCGAATGAATGTCAAAAAGTTTTGGCTTCATTATTCTTTCCTTAAAAACAACGGTTCCGGCATTTTATTTGCCTTTATCGCTTCTTTTATCTTTTGCGAAGTTTCCGGCATAAATGGAGCGAGTAAGTTGGCGATACCCCAAAGCTCATTAACCAGACCAGCAACATCATCAATAGCTTTCTCTTTATCTGTCTTTATAAATTTAAATGGTTGAGTCTCCTGTATGCGTTTATCAATACCGCCTATCCTCTCCCAAATAAAATCCATCACTTTGCCAAACTCAAAAGTTGCTATAAATTCTCTATAATCCCTATAACTCTCACTTTTTACCATTTCTTCAAATGGACTAAAATTGAACTCAAAACCATAATTATAAACATCATAAGCGACAAACATCTTCATAGTCCTTGAGACTAAGTTGCCAAGGCCGTTTGCCAGATTGGCATTATAAGCCTCTTTGAATTTCTCCTCTGTAAAATCACTATCTTCAAAAGGAGAAACTTCGCGCGCTAAATAATACCGCAAAGCGTCTGTTCCATAACGTTCTACTATGTCAAAAGGGTTTATAACATTGCCTAAAGTCTTTGACATCTTCTGTCCGTTACTTGTTATAAAACCATGTATTACAACCTGAGTGGTATTTGGCAGTCCGACAGACATAAGCATAGCCTGCCACATTACAGCTTGTTGTCTGAGATTATCTTTACCCGCTAATTGAACACCGGGCCAAAAAGCGTGAAATTTTTTTTCGTCTTCAGGCCAGCCAAGAGTAGAAATATAATTCACCAAAGCGTCAAACCAAACATACATCACATGATCTTGATCGTTCGGCACAGGCACTCCCCATGGCATCTTCTCTTTCAGACGAGAGATACTAAAGTCGGAAATACCGCTTTCTACAAATTTTTTCGCTTCATTAAATCTTTTCTCCGGCAGAACAAAAAAAGAATTTTTCTCATAAAAATCAATCAGCCTGTCCTGATATTTAGAAAAACGAAAAAAATAATTTTCTTCTTCAATTACCTCTATCTCCAAATTAGGATGATCCAGACATTTGCCGTCTTTAAGATCAGAATCAGTCTTCTCAAGCTCGCAACCGACGCAATATTTTATTTTATAATTTTTCTTATAAATATCGCCGGCATCAAAAGACCTGCGCCAAAATTCTTGCGCCGCCTCTTTATGGTGGCTGTCTGTAGTGCGGATGAAAGCATCGCTTGTCAGATTAAGAGCCGGTTGCAGCTTCCTGAAATTCTCGGCGCAAGAGTCGCAATAATTTTGAACTATCTCTCCTTTCTCTTGCGCCTTCCTGTAGACCTTAAGACCATGCTCATCTGTCCCGGTATTAAAAAATACCTCTTCACCTAGCCCCCTATGAAAACGAGCGACAATATCGGCCTCAACTAACTCAAGAGCATGACCAAGATGCGGATCGGCATTAACATAAGGGAGAGTTGTTGTTATATAAAATTTACCTTTTTCCATTAAAGCATTATATTTCCTTTTCAAAAATATGCTTTCTTTCCGCGATATCTTTTGAAAGCTCCATTAAAACAGTCGCCACAGGAATAGCCAAAAGCACTCCAAAAAAACCGGCCAATTCGCCGCCGATAACTAGAGAAAGAATTACAAGTATCGGAGGGATACCGATAATTTTCTTTACAACAAGAGGATAAATTAAATGATTTTCAAACTGTTGGATGACTAAGTAAAGGCCAATAACCATAAGGCCTAGAGTAGGCGACTCAAGAAATGCCACGCCTATTGCCGGTATAGAAGCCATAATTGGCCCGAAAATAGGTATAAGCTCAAAGAGAGCTGAAATAATGGCAAAAACAAGAGCATATTTCACTCCTAAAATAGTAAGTCCCAGATAAACTAAAATCCCCACCAAAACACCTAAGAGAATCTGCCCTTGAAGCCAAAGCCCTATCTTCTGTTCAGCTCGCCGCCAAAGTTTTACAACATACTGCTCTTCACTGTCGGGAGTTATAATCCGTAAAAAATTCTCCAAACCTCCCTTTTGGACAGAAAGATAAAATGAAATAACAACGATAAGAATAAATGAAAGCGCCCCTCCAAAAACAGCAGATGCCGCCTGGAAAAATCCTGAAGTTATCTTGCCGCTGGAAGCCTCAAGAACTTTAGTAAGGTCTGAGATAGCTACAGATAGAGATTCCGGAATACTCGTTATAAACGATGAAAAAGTCGCGGACTCAAACGGCCTATTGAGATAACTTGGTATTGTCTCTGTAAAGCCTGATAAATCACTAAAGACAGGTGGAATAATAAAGACAAATATCGCCCCTATTATCAAAAACGATATTAGATAAACAAACAAAACACCAAATACCCTGGGTATGCGGCGATTTTCAAACCATCGAGCTGCCGGTTCAACAGCTGAAGCGATAACAACAGAGGTTAAAATCACAGCCACCATATCGCGCAAAATGTATAGAAGCAAAACGGCCGCAACAAAGACTATTATCTTTAAGATACTTCCACTTGTAATACTTATTATTATATTTTTTTCATTTTTTGTTTCCATATTATTTTAAGAATATATTTCTTATTTTATCAGGATCCATACTCTTACCATCCTCCGGGATAATACCGGCTATGTTGATATTTTCCGGACGGAAGATGTCACCAGCTACTTTCATAATATCACTTGCGGTAACTTTTTCAATCTTTTCCATAATCTCTTGAGGAGTAAGAATTTTATTATAAAAAAGCTCTTGTTCACCAAAAAAATCGGCCACGTATTCAGTATGTTCAAGAGTCAATGACATCTTCCCTCTTATGAACTCTTTAGCAGAGTGAAGTTCACTTTTTGATACTGGACGCTTCTTAAAATCATTTAATAATTTAGAAAATACCTGAAAAACAGTATTGATCTTATCTTTTGGTACTCCGGCTCGCATGAGCAAATATCCCGAATCCTCATATTCCATATTGCTTGCGCCAACATAATAAGCCAAACCGCGCTTTTCTCTTAATTCTTTAAAAAGACGGGATGACATGTTTCCACCAAGGACCACAGATAAAATTTCAAGTATATATTTTTTCTCATTAGATAATCCGTAAGCTCGCACTCCAACAGCCAGATGAGACTGGTCGCATTTTTTATTTTTAATTTTTATATTTATATCATTCTGTTTAATCTTTGGCGGTGGAATTTTATGCTCTTTATCGGCCTTAAGCTTGCTAAAGACTTTTTTAATTTTTTTCAAAGCATCATTTCCGTCTATATTGCCGACGACTATTACTATCATGTTATTTGAAATATATCGTTCTTTTCTATATTTCAAAATATCATTCCTTAAAATATTTTTTACGCTATCATTAGTACCAAGAGTCATCATACTATGAGGGTTACCTTCATAAAGCATCTCTTCGACATACATCAATGCCTTGCTACTAAACTGATCTTCATAAGAAGAAATCTCTTGCAAGATTACTCCTCTCTCTTTTTCTATCTCTTTAGTGTCAAAAATCGGATTTAAGACCATATCTGAAATAACATCAAAACCTATATCAAAATCCTTTGAGGCTAATTTTACCCAAAAACCGGTAATCTCTTTGCCTGTAAAAGCATTATGATCCGCCCCAATGCGATCAAGTTCTTTACTTATTGTCCCAGGCTTAGGTCTTTTCTTGGTACCTTTAAACACAAGGTGCTCCAGGAAGTGAGAGATACCATTTATCTTTTTATCTTCATTCTTAGAGCCGGTTTTAACAAGCACTTGAAAAACAACCGACTGAGTATTATTCATCGGGACGATAATAACCCGAAGGCCATTCTTTAAAGTATACTTTTCATATTTCATAACTAAATAAAATTAATTTTTTCTTTCAACGATGCAGTTATTTCAGAAATCTTTATACGATCTTGCTTCCCAGTGTCTCTGTCTCTTAAGGTTACAGTGCCGTCTTCCAATGTGTCAAAATCCACAGTTATACAATAAGGTGTCCCTATCTCGTCTTGTCTTCTGTATCTTTTGCCGATGTTGCCGTTACTATCAAACATTATCTGCGGAACTTCTTTTTTAATCATACTGTAAACCTCGCGCGCCTTAGCTACAAGTTCAGGCTTGTTTTTGAGAAGCGGGAATACAGCTACCTTTACAGGGGCAATATGAGGCTTAAGTCTAAGGAAAATGCGAGGCTCGCCTCCTAACTCATCTTCCGTATATGCGTCAATTAATACAGCAAGAATAGTCCGGTCAAGACCAAGTGACGGCTCAATTACATGAGGAATGAATTTCTCTTTCGTCTCTTCATCAGTATAATCAAGAGCCACGCCAGAGTGTTCGCTATGCTTACCCAAATCATAATCAGTGCGATACGCAAGACCATAAAGCTCTTTCCTGCCAAACGGATAATCAAATTCAAAATCAATTGTTCGTTTTGAATAATGCGCGCGTTCCCCATCTTCTATCTCATGCTCATGCACGCTCTCTTTTTTAATACCCACTGCTTCTATCCACTTCCACATAATATTCTTCCACATATCAAAATATTTTTCCCATAGAGCAGGGTGTATGAAATATTCCACTTCCATCTGTTCAAGCTCACGCACGCGGAAAATAAAATCGCGCGGAGTAATTTCATTGCGAAACGCTTTGCCTATCTGTCCGACACCAAAAGGAATCTTTGGGTGAAATGAGTCAACAATATTTTTAAAATTTACAAAAATTCCCTGCGCTGTCTCAGGCCGCAAATATGAGATTGCGGCACTGTCCTCCATAGCGCCAATTTGAGTTTTAAACATCATATTAAATTGACGTTCTTTAGTAAGTTCGCCTCCGCAGACAGGGCATTTATCATCTTCCAAATGATCAGCTCTAAAGCGCTTGTGGCATTTCTTGCATTCTACAAGAGGGTCTGAAAAACCGGAAACATGCCCTGACGCTTCCCATACTTTTGAATTCATCAGAATCGCCGCGTCCACGCCATACATATCTTCGCGCTCTTTCACGAACATCCTCCACCATAGATCCTTCACATTATTTTTAAGCTCAACGCCCAACGGTCCATAATCCCACGTGCCGGCAAGTCCTCCATAAATATCAGAACCAGGGTATATAAACCCGCGCCGTTTTGCCAAAGATACTATTTTTTCCATTTTATTTTCCATATTTTATATTAGTTATATCAGATTATTGGACCACTTTATCTTGATTAAGATTAAATTTAGGATCATTGTCAAGTCTAGTGCTTAACGATCCCTTAACTTTCCTAATATCCGTACCGACAAAAGAATCCTTCCCTTCAATTACGACTTCTGATATAAGACTGGGCGCTAAGCCAACCTGAGAAAGAGAAGGAATAAGTCTTATTTGGAAAGAGATATCTCTTGCCGGATTTAATACTCCGGTTCCGACAGAAATAAGGCCCGCTTTCCATACAACTTCACCGGTATTTTTATCGTAAGAAACAATAGCATCTTGCGGAGACAGAGACCCCTCCCACTCAACATAAGAAGGAAGGAAAGCTCTCGCCGTCACATTTAAAACATCGTTTGTAGAATTAGAAAGAGACCACACTATCGTATAAGTCGTTTTCTCTCCGGCTTTAGGAGGAAGCGGACCGGAATTAGTAAAAACTCCTTCATAATAAAGCGCTTGTGACGCAAATTGAAGATTAGAAGCTATCTTTATATCTTTCTTAGTTGCGCTTCTCGCTTCAGTATCACCAGCGACTCCCGTTGCCTTCCTACCAAAGATACTCGCATCTAAAGACACTACAAAATTTTTATCATTTATATTTCCTTGAATCAAGCTACTGAGCATGGAAAATGTAAAACTGACTTTCCCCTCTTCGCCTGGCTCTATAAATCTAAACTCCGGCACTGATGAAGCATTCCAAACTAAGGCCTGGTCAGAAACGCGATAAAAACCGTTTACAGGAGAAATAGACTGAGGATTGGCAGCTTTTCCTGTTATTTTTACTTCAATAGTTCCATTTTCTATTCTAACCGGCAGATTATTCCTCCAAAATATATCAACTCGCATAATATCACCTAAAAAAGCGACATTCTCTTTATCGTCGTTTCCATTTATAAATATCGCGAGATCCAAAAGCATCTTTTTAAGGACAACTGTCTCCCTGGCTTCTCCATACACCTCAAGCTCATTATTATTTATGATTCCAACTTGAGCTAAAAATCCTTTTTCGTCCAAATCAACCCCGTCCATAATGCCATTAATTTTTATAATTCTCTTCTTCCCGGGCTCCAAAGTACCGATGTTCCATAAATTATTTTTATCGGAAGATACCTTTGGACTACTGTCTTTAAATTGGAAACCGGGCGGATATTCCATTTGCAAAACAAGTCCATCAATAACACTTTCCGAATTAGAAATGTATTCCACCTCTAAACTCATCTCTTGTCTGGCATTTACTTCCGAAGGAAGTTTTATGGCAACCTCTACCGGAGATTCAAATAATTTAACAATTTTTTTCACTTCCTTAATAAAAATAGCATTTGATCCGGTGATCCTGTATTCCAAAGTGGCATTTATAACTTTCTCGCTACCGGCACTTCCAAAAAAGATAAGATCCACAACCTCAACAGACTTATCACCCGGAGCTATCTGTCCAAGCGGGTATCTTTTTTTCAAAGATTTATCTTCATCTTTTAAGTCGCGTGTTCCGGAAGGATATTCCAAGATAAGATCGGCAAATTCAAGAGGAGCATTATTATTATTCTCAACGATAATTCTCCAACTATTAAGCTCTCCTCCTGACACGCTTTCAGGTCCTTCAAAGATAATATCAATATCGCCGGAAGATATAAAATTAAATCCCTTATCCCAAAGATAAGCAGTCGCAAGGAGCGAGACAGAAAAAAATATGCCGGCAAAAAGAAGCGCGAAACGCATCATTTTAGAGATAAAAGTCTTTTTCTTTGTCATATTTAAAGAAGGGTCCCATTGAGCTTTATCTTCTGATTCCTCAAGCTTAATTCCGGCGCCAAGAGACGGACGTTTTATCCTTTTCTGAAAAGAAGCCCCTTTTCTATAAAGCTTCATCTTTAACTTTTCTATATTATCATTCTCTTCAGGCATTTTATGATTATATCATAAAACTCTCTTAAATCGAGAGTTATAATATTAATTAAAGATGACTCTCTTTTAGTCCTTTTTTTATTTCAACAACAGCCTCTTTTTTAAAATTATTCATCTCATCAATCATACCCAAACAAAACTTTTTATCTAAAAATCTGCCTAAATTGCCAACCTCGCCAATATAGCCAAGATTATTTAGTATCCTAATGGCCATTATAATCTCAAAATTAATTAGAGCTTTTTTGTCAAAAGAATTTCTGTCTAAAAAAGATATACCATCTTTAACAATATCCCAAAGATTTTCATTCCTTTCTTCCCCTTGAACCAAGCGGGAAAGAAGTTTTACGATCCTGCCAAGAGATGCTCTTTTATCATTGTCTTCCTTAATGTTAAATCTTGAAATCTCTCTCGCGTCTATTATACGCCAAGACTCTTTTCCTCGAACAAATGAGAAACTGGCATATGAGAGATTGTCTAAATTATATCTAAGCTTTGACTTCAATAGCCTTACCCCGTTTGCTACCGCATTAAGCCCGCCCAAGCCTGAAGTATAAAAACTTATAAACTGATCGGCTTCGCCAAAATTTTTTTTCCCAAGGACAATACCTTCTGTCTGATATATGTGATGAGACATTTATTTATCTTTTTTCATTTATAACTTTTTTTACCCCCTCCCAAAACTCCGGTCTGTTATGCTTCTCTTTCATCCAATACCACCATTCTACGCCCCATAAATAAATTTCTTTAAAGCCGGTCTTCTTAGCGTATTCTATATTGCTATGAAATTGGTCTATGTTCATAGAAATCTCCTGTTCAGAAAGAGGTGTTTCATAAATCATCTTAGGCCCCCATGGCTCCATCTGGAGTTCGCTTATAATAATCGGTTTATCAGGATAAAACAGGCGAAGTAAATTTGCCTTAAACCAAAAAAAATTCGGCGGAATCGGATATTCAAAATAGCCAAAATATTTATTCCAGATTATCCTATAGACACTAGTACCGAGAATATCGGCTCTCTTTGCGGCAGAAAACCAAGTCCCGAGCTCACCGCTATCTGTCACTATGATAGGTCGACTTGGATCAATAGAGCGCGCTATTTCAATCTCTTCGTTTAAGAATTCCCTATTAAATCTGTCACACTCCCCAAAATGAAGAAATGGCTCGTTCTCAATCTGCCAAGCGTAAATATTATCATAATCTTTATAACGCCTAATTACTTTATCTATAAGATGAATGATCTCATCTTTTTTCTCTTCTTTACTCAAAGGATCAACCCAAAGAGGAATTTGGCACTCTGGCCAGCGTGGCAATTTTTGTCCAACTGCTAAAACTAATTTTATATTTTTCTCTCTGGCCATTTCTATCATCCAATCGTAATCATCAAAAAAATAAACTTCTCTTTGAGGTTCTACGTCTTGCCAATAAAGCGGCAAGCGAATCACGCCGGGCTCAAGCTCCTCTAACATCGCAAGATAAACCTCTCTAAAGTCCAACCCCATATCTTGACTAAAAGCCTTAGAAAAAGTTATACCCCAAACATAATCAGAAGCATTACCTTGAATAGGGGTGAAGAATAAAAAAGAAAAAAATCCTAAGATTAGAAATAAAATTACAAGCAAAATTAAAATTACCTTTTTCAGCATCTTTTAAAAAGCTAAAACCACTAGCCCTATGCCTATTAAAAATACCGCCACGACCTTTTGCAAAAAACATTTCCAATGATGCACCTCTTCTTTTATAGCCCCGGGAGAAACCCTAACAATAATCCCAGCTAAAAACAGAATAGAAATATACTGTATCCCTTGAAGCGCATTCACTAAAGTAACACTTCCGAGAGAGATAGCATAGTTTAGAAGAATAAAACCTATACCTGCTAAAAACTTATTGAAGATAAATAAGCCTCCTCCTTTTGCCCCAACATTTTTTGTAGTGTGAAAAACTGATCGCCTAAATCCTTTTGGCAAAATAAGCAAAAAAGCGGCAAGAAAACTCCCCACCCTAGTCCACACAAAAGTTGAAACAAATGGCTGATTCAAGAAAACAAATTTTGTTAACACATAAAAAAGAGCAAATAAAAAAGCGGCTAAAATTGATATCTCAATCTTTCGCCAAGAATATTTTTTAAATGCCGAATTATTGTGGAGATGGTGCTCTTTCCTTCTGGCTAAGATTAAAATTCCTCCTGCAAAAAGAAAAACAAAAGCTGTTATCTGGTGCCAAAATAATCTTTCTCCTAAAAAAAGAAAAGAAAGTAAAAATACAAAAATCGGCGTGAAAGCGCCGACAATAGGAGCGATACGAGAAACCTCGTCTTTGCTTAAAGCAATAAAGAAAGCCAGAAGCGCGCAAAGAAAAACCGCCCCCACAAGAAAACTCAAAAGAAGTTGCCCAAGACCGGGCCACACCAAACTAAACGGCGCAAAAGCCAAAGCAAATATGCTGAACAAACCTACATAAAATGTGTAAGCAATAGGGTTTGGAATATTCTTATCTAAGAGCAACTTATCAATAACCGAATTAACGGCGTTTATAAAGTAAGCTACAATGGCAACAAAAACCCAGCTCATATTTTTAAATTATACCTTAATTAAAAATTAATACTAAAGAATAAATCAAACTTCAATCTCATTTGTCTTGCAAATCTTCGCGTATTCGTGGGCGCTGGGGCGGATTTTCCGCTCTAGCGTTTTATAATCAATCTCCACCAACCCAAACCTGGGCCAGAAGCCTTTATCCCATTCAAAGTTATCGAGCAATGACCAGTAAAGATATCCGCGCACATCCAAGCCTTCCCCCATCGCTCTTGCCATACTTTTTAAATTCTCTTCTATAAACCAAGCTCTGTATCTATCTTCCCTATCGGCCAAGCCATTCTCCGTGATGTAAATCGGCTTATTATATTTCTTGATATCCAGTAATCCATAATATAGGGCATCTGGGTAAAGTTCCCAGCCCATATCAGAAAGTTTATCATCATCATTTTTATTAAAGCCGTAATTGATGCGGTTATGATGATAGTTGTTAAGACCGATAAAATCCTGATAATTTTTTATACTATTTAGGAAAGAAAAGTTCCACGCCCAATCAAGTATATTTTTAAGCAGACGATTTAGAAATCGTCCTTTATAAGCATCGAAGTAAACATTGTGCTTGGAGATCCCCACCTGAGAATCTTTATTTATCTCTTTAAGTATCTTGTAAGCTGCGCGGTGTGCCTTAACTAAATTCCGTATTACAAAGAGTAGATATACCGGGTTCTTTTTCTGTGGAGGCCATGCCCCCTTAAGATATGAATGTGTGGCATAGACCAAGGGCTCATTAAGGGTAATCCAAAATTTGACATCAGCGCCGAGCGCTTCTGCCATCTTCATGGTATATCTCCCAAAATGATCCACGATTTCACTTGACCTCCATCCTCCCTTATCTTTAAGCCACACCGGCAGTGGCCAATGCCAGAGAGTGACGAAGGGCTCAATACCGCGAGCGCGCAAGGCCTTGACCACCTTTCTATAGTGCCATATCTCTCTCTCATCAAACCTTCCATCTTCCGGCTCGATGCGCGACCACTCTATGGAAAAACGAAAAGCATTTTGACCTAAAGATTTTACAATATCAAAATCCTCTTCATAGCGGTTATAATGATCGCAAGCCTTTCCCGAGATATAATTCTCCGGATTCTCCGCTTCTTCTTTAATACTCTCCCAGTTCGGAAGCTTGCTGAATTTCTTTTTAGCGTTCTTAGCAAGCCTATCGGCATTTTTCTTCTCCCAGATAGACCAGTCGTTCACATTACCGCCTTCTACTTGGTGGCTCGCCGTCGCACTCCCCCACAAAAAATTTTCTGGAAATTTATATTTCATATTATTTCGTGATTTTTATATGTATTTCCAGGTCATCTAATTTCAACAGCTCTCCATCTTCTATATCCTTGAACTCCACAGTCCTCGCGTTAACAATCTCCTTAAACTCATTTTCAAATTTCTTTAGTAATTCTTGTCCGGAAGAACTCGTCTTTACAGAGACGGAAATCTCATCATCCGGTGTCAAGCTGGCTTTCTTCCTCAAGCCCTGGACAAATCTCACCATATCCCTAAACTGCCCTTCGGCGATAAGCTCCGGCGTCAGCTCCAAATCTAATTTCACTTCATTTGAGATGCCGGCATCAAAAGCTACCTCTTTCACATTCACCTCATCTTTCACCAGCTCAAGTAGATCATCTTTACCTTTCAACTTTTCATTTTTGATTATCAATTTTTGCAAAGGCTGCCTTACCTTAAACCCCGCTTCGGCGCGCGCCTCAAGACCAAGAGAGACGATTTTTCTTATCTCTTTCATATCATAAAGAATATCCAAATTTTTAGTAGATTTATCTACACCAAACATACCCAGGACATTATCAGCTAACGACTTCTTATAAGGCCATTCATCTAAATGAATACTCTCCCTAAATCCGCCTTTGGCGGATCGGGCGATCAAATTCTGTGAATTTGATTTAGCCTCATCTTCTCTACTAATCAATTGATATAACCTCTCTGATATAAATGGAATAAAAGGAGCGATAACTTTAGAGAACTCCACTAGAACAAATCTGGTGGTTAAAATGGCACTCCCTTTATCTTCACCTTCATTCTTGAATCTATCCCTTGAGCGCCTGATATACCAAGTAGAAAGATCATCTACAAAATCAAAAATAGGTCTTGTTGCTTTATCAAGTTCATACTTCTCAAGATTTAGAGTTATCTCTTCCTCCAGCTCGAGAAGTCGCGCGATTATCCACTTATCCAGCACGTTCTTATCCCCATTTGGCGGTTCAACCGCCAAATTTAATTTGGCGGTTGAACCGCCAAGTGCGTACATATCGTAGAAACTGTAAACATTCCATAAGCGCAGAATCACTTTCTTATACACTTCATCAACGCCATGCTCGGAAAAATTAAGATCCTCGGCGCGTACCACAGGTGAAGAAAGAAGATATAAACGCAGAGCGTCGGCGCCGTATTTATGCACCACATCCATCGGATCAGGATAATTCTTAAGACGCTTCGAGATTTTCTGGCCGTCTTCAGCCAAGATTATCCCGTTTACAATCACATTCTTATAGGCTGGCTTTTCAAAGAGAGCCGTAGATAAAACAAGCAGTGTATAAAACCATCCTCGAGTCTGGTCTAATCCTTCAGCGATAAACTCGGCCGGTAATGCCAAGCATTTTTGATTTTTGATTTTTGATTTTTGATTTTGAGCGCAAGCGAACGGATAATGCGCCGAAGCATACGGCATAGAGCCGGACTCAAACCAACAATCAAACACATGAATAATTCTCTTCATTTTACCCCCACAAGAACAAGCAAATTCAACCTTGTCTATATATGGCCTATGAAGATCAATTTCATAATTTTCATTATGAGGGAGTGGCACAAAATCAAGTTCCATTAACTCCCCTGTTTCTATATAATCATCTCTTTTTTCCTCTTTCATCTTTACAGACTTCTTAATATCAGCCCCGACAGCTCCTGCGGAAAGAAGCCAGATAGGATACTCATGGCTTATTATTAAAATATTTTTATCTTGGTATTTTTCCTCAATATCATACAAGAATTGAGATACTCTATTTTTAAGCTCAACCAAATTTTCTCCTTCAGGCGGCGTCTTTGTAAACTTCTCTTCAAGAGTAGAAAAATAATCATGATAATCTCTCGGCCTTTTACCATCAAAAGTTCCTGTGTTTAATTCCCTAATACGTTTATCATAAATTATCTTCCTTTTATCGCAACCTATCTCGCTTGCCAGTAGCTCAGCAGTCTCCTTTGTCCGAACGAAGTCTGAAGAGAATATAATATCAATGTTTTCCTTTTTTACCTTTTGAGCAATCTCCTTTATATCCGTCTTCCCTTTTTCCGTAATATGATGAGGATTTAAAACATTAGAGCTGACAATATTTTTCTTATTATGCTCCGACTCCCCATGACGCATTACAAAATATTTATTGCCTGACTTTTTAACTTTATTTCTAATATCGTCTATTGAACCGGCAATTTCCAGCTTATCGCACTTATCGCACTTCCACACCGGAAGAGGAGCTCCCCAAAATCTGCTCCTTGATATCGCCCAATCTCTGGCACCTTCAAGCCATTTGCCAAAACGCCCGTCCTTTATATGAGCCGGTACCCAATTAATCTCTCCATTATTCTTAAGAAGATTATCTTTTATCGCAGTAACTTTAACAAACCAAGACGAAGTCGCATAATTCAAGAGTGGCGTGTCGCATCTCCAGCAATGCGGATAAGAGTGAACGATCTTCTTCTTGGCGAATAATTTACCCGCGTGCGCCAAATGTTTTATTATCTCAATATCAGTCTCTTGATGATTTTCTTTCGGTTTTACAAATCTGCCGGCAAAATCTTTTACCTCACTCTTAAATCTTCCGTCAGCTGAGACATGTTGAACAAAAGGAAGCGCATATTCTAAAGAGACATTCATATCATCCTCGCCAAAAGCCGGCGCAATGTGGACGACTCCGGTTCCTTCTTCCGTCGTCACAAAATCAGCCGAATAAATCTTCCAACCGTTTTCTCTGTTCTCTAAATCTTTTTTCTCTGAATAATAATCAAAAAGCGGTTTATAACTCTTACCGGCTAATGCAAAACCTTTAAAAGTCTCTATTATTTTATACTCGCCTTCAATAGTATCAAGGCGGTCTTTCGCTAAAATAAACCTCTCTCCGTCTTTTTCAATCTTCGCATATAAAATATCAGGATTTACTGCAAGAGCTACATTGCCCGGGAGTGTCCAAGGTGTTGTCGTCCAAGCCAAGACAAAAGTGCCCGGCTCGTCATCAAGCTCAAATTTAGCCGTTACTGAAATATCAGTAATATCTTTATATCCTTGAGATACTTCAAAGTTTGCAAGAGTCGTCTCACAACGCGGACAGAGATGCATCGGCTTGTATCCCTCATAGACAAGCCCTTTATCGTAAAGCGTTTTAAAGACCCACCAGACTGATTCCATATAACTTGGATCCATCGTCTTATAGTCAGCCTCCATATCAACAAAACGACCTATCTTAGGAATAATTTTTTTCCATTCGCTTGTATCGCGAACTACCACATTCCTTGCGGCCTTGTTAAACTTCTCCAGTCCAAGATCTTCAATATCTTTCTTAGCTTTAAGTCCGAGTTCTTTCTCAACCACATTTTCAACAGGCAGACCATGACAATCCCAACCCCATCGGCGCGGGACGCGATACCCTCGCATCGTCTTATAGCGAGGGATGGCGTCTTTTATCACACTGGCCAAAATATGCCCATAATGAGGCAAACCGTTGGCAAAAGGCGGCCCATCGTAGAAGATAAAATCTCCCGAAGGAGCATCCTTCTCCAATGTCTTTTCAAAAATTTTATTATCCTGCCAAAACTTCAATATGTCCTTTTCCGCCTCGGCCGGACTTTTAGATTTTAAATCATCTTCCATTCTTATAATACTACTATTTTAAACGCCAAAATTCAAATTTTATAAAAAGAAAACCCCAGGAAACCATTTGATGGTTTCCTGGGGTTGAGGTATTGAATTGTGCTATACTTTTCTCTCTATGAAGCAGTTTTCTTTCATGTCTCTTCCGCAATACCTGCTTCCTTCTCCGCATTTTCCCGTCTTGACGCAAGAAGGAGAAAACATCTTAAGTAGAGGGCTGTTCTCTCCTTCTTTTTTAGAAACTTCGTTTCTTACAGAAAGAACAGAATGGTATATCTCCTCCTGAGTACACCAGCAAAGCCGTTTGGTATACTCATGAGAGGCGGCATTGAAATCAGCTCTTTTTGGATAAGAAACCATAGCCCCGTAAGGAGCGAGCGCCGTAACCAAGCTTCCAGGAAGAAGGCTAAGAAGTGAAGACCATGCGAAAGCAAAACTTTCCGCAACTCCCTCAAGTCCACAAAGTCTTGGGATTGGAGGAAGATAAAATCTTTCAGTGAACCTTGGTTGGCCTCTTTTAACAGTTCTGTGGCGCTGGTCCTGTCCCATTGTGGCAACAGAAATCTCTACTTCCGTTTCTATTACCCCATTGGTATTACTCATATACCGGGGGGAGAAAGGAAGAAGGTCAACAGGGTGTGAGTCCCCACCTTTCGGCTCGGTAAAAGAATTTGCATTCTCTATCCTTACAAGCTTTCCTTTCGGCTTGGACAACACAGGTATTGTGGCTTTATGATACCGAGCAAAAAGCTCTAGGGGCCACTCTTCCTGTTCTTCTTTTTCAAGCATAAAGTTAAGCTCTGGTGTGTCGCAAAGAGCAAGACGCATCATCTCCGAAGTTACATGCTTTAACACAGGAGACCATGCCACCCTATACATTGAAACAAGGGCGGACAAGTTAAAGGTTACGGTTATCCCTGTTGGGAATATTGTTGGGACAAACATCCTCATCTGCTCTTGAGCAAACTTTCCGGCATTCGCCTCTATGTAGCTTTCGGAAGCAAAAGGCCGTTCTCCTTTAATTAGATGCTTGGCGATTTTTGTCGCCTTGTCTATGTTTGACTGAAAGATTTCAATCCCGCCTTTTACAAGATTTAAAGCAAGAGCAACCTCTCCATTTCCAACCTCGGGCCAATATGTTCTTATGTACTGTTCTATCTTTCCGTAGTCGGGAGAGGAAAACATAGCAGAACAAAATCTGCCTGACCTCTGGCTTGAGTTGTAAAAGGGGCTCGCAAGGTGCAGGCCAAAGGTTATGTCGCTTACCGCTATCCCTTCTATGTGAAAAGTATAGTGATTGTGCTGAAGAACTGTGTGGTGCCCAACGTTGAATATGCGTTTTTGAAGATCTATCTTCTTACCCAACTCCGGCTCTTCCGCTTCATAGCATCCTTTTGCCGCATAAGAAGCAAGGACTTGAGGATCTATTACACTTTTTGAAACGAGCTTTATATTCATCTCCTTTACCTCCTTTTATTTCGCAAGTTAAGTGTTTACAGTTTTTTCAACTATCCCCCACACGGTTTTCTTAACCTCTTTTTCCGCCATCTTTGTTGTGGCAACTAAGAACCAGGCGGGGTTGCTCCTATCTTTAATCGCCTCCTTATACTGCGCAGTATACCCGGCACGCACCCTTTCATGAAAACTAAGATTCTCCACATCAAAGCGCGTACAGTGACCTTCGTCGCTCTTGTGCTTCCTTTCAAGACCGACGACCGGATCAACATCAAGGTAGATGACCGAATCTGGTCTAAGACCCGTCTTGGCAATATCATTCAACAGAATAAAAATCTTCTGAAAAGTTGGCCTCTGTCTGCCATAGATCTGATACGCCAAAGTCGACATATCAAATCTGTCGCTTATTACTATCTTGCCGGCCTCAAGCGAAGGTCTTACAAGCTCGTCCACATGTTGCGCCCGAGCTGAGCAGAAGAGGAAAAGTTCAGCTAAAACAGATGTGTTCTTATTCTCTTTATCCATAAGGACTTCTCTGATCTTCTCAGCAACAGGAGTTCCCCCGGGTTCCCTCGTAAAGACGACATCATCACGTAGAGCCAACTTCTCCCTCAAAAACGCCATGACCATACCCTTACCGGCCCCTTCTCCACCCTCTATCACTATGAATTTGCCTTTTTTCATATTTATCTCCCTTTGTTAGGTTAATTTTTAAATATCTATCTAGTGATACTTTTACCTCATAATCAGGATATTTGCAATAAAAATTACAAAATCAATGGATTATCTTGTATGTACCTATGACCATATTTTAATGCAATTTCCGCTTTCATTAATTCCATACCCAAATCAGCGGCATGCGGCATTATCGAAATATAAAAAATAATCTTATCCATTATTTCAGAAGCTGTTTTTCCTTCCCACCTTAAATTAACCGGGTCATTAGAATTATAAACTTTAATTAATCCGTCTTCTATGCTTATGATAAAATAACCCCTTGGATCCCAAGCGCACTCCAACCTCTCGTTACTAGATAACATCTTTTTAACATCCTCCCACTCTCTTTCGTATACATGAGCAGAACAAGAAATAGTTGTAATTGAACCTTTCACAAGTTGTTCTCCTTTTATCTTTTTATTCACCTCTTCAATTATAAGCTTCTGAAGAGAGAGTAGCCCAAAAGCATTTTCAGGCCAGGCCATATACATATCATTTGAACGAATATAACTTGTTAAATATAATTTATTTTCTTGGACTAACACTTGAACAATATCCAAGCACGGTGGATTACCACTACCACTATCCATCTTCACGTTGATTGTTGAAGCGACAGCCCTTCTTGAAAAGGGTGCTTCACTTATCTCATTAATTATATTCTGAATCTGATCAACTCCATCATGATCTCTTAATCTTTGACCATATGTATACTTTGACCCTTCAACTTCCATAGCCGTTGTAATAGTTGGTGAGTAATCTTCAATCTGTTTTTTTGTTAATTTAACATAATCCGGCAAAAATGGGTTATCAACATCTTCATCCTCGATAACCGCGACAAGATTTATCACTTCTTTTTGCCTGTCACCATATTGAGTCCCTTTAATATTCCCGAAATGTGTTATGTTCTTTAAAATGTCTAACCAACAGTGTGCTACCTTATTACGCCTTACAACAAATACCGCCCCTTCCGACGGCAACTCAACATCTTTTGTTTTTTCTGGTTCCGGGAATAATTTAACTTCAAAAGTCTTATTTTTCTTTTTCAAATTTTCGTTAATGGCTTCTTCTATTTTTGAAACATCATTAACGCCGAGAAGATCTATAATTTTAATTCTTTTCCTGAATTCATTAATATTTTCAACCGGAATCTCTTTTTCTATTTTTGAATAATTTGAACCTATGATCTTATGATTTTCATCAATTCCATTCTTAATAAGGTTTAGGAATGCACGCCCTCCCCTAGTCTCTTCTATCATTCCCTCATTTCCACATAATATAATCGTATCAATATGTTGATGAGCCATCACATTTCTTATGATGGACGATATTCCTATATCGCTACTATAGAGCTGGCCCATTACCAGATAATCCTTATTTTTTAAATTATCATCTATTTTGCTCTTCAGTGTCCAATTACAAACAACTCCGATATTTGACTTAGGATTACCCAGCAGCAACATTTCCTGATATCTAATTGGCCAAGATAAATCCTTATTCATATTTTTATGATTAATACCAGAGTCTATTTTTAAAATGCTTGCTTAGAGACGGCTTATTGCTTACATAGTTAGAATTAAGATCTTTTCCATAAAGCATTTCTGGAACCTCTTTAGTCTTTTCAAAGGTCATTCTGCAAATAGGCTGATTATCGCAAATTCTGAAAGGGACATCATGCACCCTGACCTCAAGCACGGCCCTGGTTCCATCGTCACCTCCGAAGCCATTGTCAAAAAAACCGGCATAATGAGTACGGAATTCGCCAAAATTTAAATCATAAGCTTCAACCTCGGCGCAGACAGAAGAAGGAATTCTTATTCTTTCTTTGCTGGCAAGCAGATAGAATCTACCGGGGGTTAATATCAACTCTCCATTCTTGGGGCGCTTTATCGGTATCCAAAAATCATCAGCCTCATAAAAATCTTTTTTGAATAAATTAATATACTTACCGGAATTATCCTTTGCCTCAAACCCAACGACATCACTCAGCAAATCTACATGAAGATAAGTGCTATTATTTTTTATTACCGGATTGTCATCCTTGCCGACATCGTTGTAAATTATACCATCACTCTTTTGAAGACTTTTTAAGTCATCATCACTAAGAAAAACATTTTCTTGCCTAATCCTCATCTGAACCAAAGCAAGGCCCGGCGTAATACCGACCGAAAAAGATTGAGGAGAAACTTCCAAGTATAGATTACCACTATACCCAGATTCAGTTATGTCGTAATGAGGATTCCCGTCAACTAAAACACGGCAAAAGACATCAACTCTACCGGTCGAGCTCTTAGGACTAAAAATAGCGTTCAATTCGTCTGGCAAATTAAGCTTCTCGAGAAGGGGAATTATATAAGAAGCTCCTTTTTCTAAAACAGACCCCTCCCTAAGCTCAAACTCATATAACTTATATTTATCTATAAGTTGAGCGATTGACTCCTCTCTTCTTGGTATCATTGCAGTGCTCATACGATAAACCCTATTACCAAGCCTACAATCAATAGTAGAGGGTTGAATCTGATTTTCGGCAAAGGGGATATCAGACAAAATAATAGGATTTTGCCCTGAGATCATTCTTTTTATATCCTGAAAAGATAAAACCATTTTAATTATTATTACAAATAAGAAACTTTAATCTATATTGACTATGTATCAAATCTACTCTATTGAAAAAACCTTATCCGTGCCATAGTAATCCTTCCAATTATTATTATAGTGTTCAAACATCCGCGCGAGCCTGTCTTGATCAAGCTCTTCGGCCTCCATCTTTTCCATCAATCTATATATCCTATCTTTCACTTCTTCCGCTTCACTAGCATCACTCACCACTGATTCAAATTCAACTAAATAACCGTAACCTGCATTTTTATCCAAACAAATATTTATATCACCTAACTTATACTCTTCCCTTTCCCTAGACCACTTGGCCTGATAAGAAAAACCAGCATCAAATAATATTTGATCTAACTCATCAATGCTCAAGTGTGGCATCTTATGTTCAAACTCAAGCCGTGAGATACCGTTATCGCTTGTAGTGTCATCTATAGAAGACTTGATGACGAATATCAAATCTTCATCGGCCAACCGCACTCTTATAGAATGATTTTTTCCATCAACAATAATATTTCTTAAGTTCTCATGCTTCTCTTGTGGAACATGTGCCAGCATCTTCTCATGGAGAAAATTAATATCACCATCTATAAAATAATGGTTTATCTGACTATGCCGAGAGATAGTTTCCACACTCGGGTCAATCTCCACCATCTTCTCTCTAAAGGCTTGCGCCATAGACTCGTTCCCCAATAGACTCTTCACTTCAATCTCATATTTATCCATAAGGATCATTATAGCAAAATAAAACGCCCCGACAAAGCGAGGCGTTTTATTTTATTTAAGCTGTTGCTTCTATTCCTTACAGGAACAGTACACCTTGTCGATATTTCTTTTCATGCTTTCAAGAAATATCTGGCAAGGTCCATAGAAGTGCCTATTGCACTTCTATGCCCATGGAGCGAGCGCTCCCTTCTATGATCTTCATCGCCGCCTCCACATCATTGGCATTTAGATCCTCCATCTTCCTCTCAGCAATCTCGCGAACTTGAGCTTTAGTCACCTTTCCAACTTTACTTGTTATATTTTTACCGGAACCTTTCTCCACGCCAGCCGCCTTCCTCAATAAGTCTGAAGCCGGAGGGGTCTTCATCTTAAAGTCAAAACTTCGATCATCGTATACATATATCTCAACAGGTATTATGTCGCCCATCTTATCTTGGCTCGCATCATTGAATTTCTTTACGAAATCTCCAATATTCACGCCATGCTGACCTAAAGCAGGCCCAACAGGAGGAGCAGGATTAGCCTTCCCAGCCGGAATTTGAAGTTTTATGATTGATTTAATTGCTTTTGCCATTTAATTTAGTCGTTAGCCAATAGGGTTTAGCCAATAGAGTATCACTAATTTTGGTAATTTTAGTGGCTAATGGCTATCTACTAGTGGCTAGTTTATATTAAAGTTTCCTAATTTGCAAGAAGTCCAACTCTACCGGTGTTTCCCTCCCAAAGATAGAAACCAGGACTTTTACCTTGCCACGGGAGTCATCCACTTCTGACACCTTGCCCTCAAAATCTTTAAACGGTCCGTCGTTAATCTGAACCGTCTCGCCTATTACAACATCTATCTTGTGTTTTGCGTTTCCGCCATCCATCTTCTTAAACAAAGACTCTATTTCACTGGCATCAAGCGGAGTCGGGGTAGTGCCTGCGCCTACGAAACCTGTAACTCGAGGGGTATTCCTGACAACATACCATGAGTTATCTGTCACTATCATCTCAACCAGCACATAACCCGGGTAAACTTTCTCTTCTATAACCTTTCTTTTTCCTCCTTTTATCTTTATCTTTTTTTCCGTAGGAACAACAACGTCAAAAATCTTATCTTCCATACCGAGAGATTCAATCCTCTGCTTTAAATTGCGCACAACAGCATCCTCATACCCGGCGTAAGTATGAATAGCATACCAATTTCTTCCTGTTTGTAATTCCTGTTTTGCCATATCTTTTTTAAAATAAATAATCCATCTAGACGAATTTTGATGATTAAATAATCAATTTATCTATGATATAACCGAAGATAAAATCAAAGAAACCCAGATAAAGCGCGACAAAAATTGATATCGCTATCACAACAATGGTAAACCGAACAGTATCCTTCTTGGAAGGCCATTTAACATGCTTTAATTCTCCTTTAGTATCTCTTAAATAATCCGTTAATTTCATAAATTCTAATTTAAAACGCCCTCTCAGGCGCTACTGTTTATGATACTTTATATAGGCATTATGTCAACCACCCTTGAGGTTAAGTCATGTTCTAGCCCTGCCTGCCGGCAGGCAGGCGTTGAAATATGAGACAGGGCTTCATTTATCGGCCAAAAATATTCCAAAACCAATTTAAGCTTTTTCTCGGAGTGGCGTCTTCACTGTCATCTTTCTTGTCATCAACGATAATGATCACCCTCTCGCCCGGTTTGGCTATCTGAAATTTATCACGAAGCTCATCTTCAATACCGGCATTAGTATTAAGACGATCTATCTCCGCTTCAAAATAATCCTTCTTTGACTTTATATCATTTAACTCACTACTGACTTCTTCATTCTTCTTAATCGCCTCCCTGCTCTTATTATAAACATCTGCGATAGAAAAAATAAAAAATATAAAAATCACCAATAAAAAAAAGATGGAAACATTAGAATACATCAAGCGCCGCAATATTCTCCTTTGTTGAAATTCTCTCATTATTGTTATATTATAGCAGACAATGAAAACCAATAAACAAAAAAAGAGGAGTCAACTTATCTGGATAAGCATATCACTCCTTGCTGTAATAGGTATGGTCCTATTTACAATAGCGCCACTCTTCTAACTTTTCATCATCTTTAAGAAAACTTCTTGAGGAATGTTTACCTTAGAAAAAGCCTCTTTTTTTTTCTTGCCTTTTTTCTGTTTTTCCCATAACTTCTTTTTCCTGGAGATATCTCCTCCGTAAAGATATCCGGTAACATCTTTCTTCATCGCGGATATTGCCCGAGAAGAGATTATCCTGCCAAGCGCTTTGGCCTGGATTTTAATGACAAAAAGTTGCCTAGGCAAGATTTTATGCAGTTTCTCAACAGCTTCTTCTGCCTCTATGTTTACTCTCCTTCTTGATATTATTTTAGTAAAGGCGACAATCGGCTCATCGGCCACAAGTATCTCAAGTTTCACCACATCAGCCTCCCTCATATCGCCTATTTTATAAGAGATAGACGCATACCCCGAAGATACGCTCTTAAGCTTATCAAAAAAACCTCTCATAAGTTCGCGAAGAGGCATCTCTCCATTCATTGAAATCCTTTCTTTTCCAAACTGATTTGTGTCTGCAACCAGAGCCTCATGCTCGTAACAAAGCTTCATAATATCTCCCACTTTTTCCGAGGTGGTAATAATCTCAAAATTAACCCACGGCTCAAAAACTTTTTTAATTAAATGCGTTTCCGGAAAAAAAATAGGTGAACGAATAATCTCTTTCTTGCCGGAAACAAATTCCACTTCATAAGAAATAGTAGGCGAAGCGGTTATAAGATCCAAAGAAAATTCTCTCTTTAGGCGCTCAAGCACTATCTCCAAGTGAAGCATTCCCAAAAAACCGCAGCGAAATCCTCTCCCAAGCGCCCCCTGAGTCTCTTCCTCAAACTCAAGCGATGAATCAGAAAGGCTTAGCTTCATAAGAGCCTGTTTTAAATCGTCAAAATCATCTTGCCCTTCAGGATAAATACTTGCCCAGACAACGGGGCTCGGCTTGAAATATCCGGAAAGAGGAGGAAGAGGCTTCTTAAAAGAAGTAACCGTATCGCCGACTACGGCAACATTCGGCTTTTTTATATTTGTAACGATATAACCAGTCTCGCCCTCGTTTAAAATGGAAATTTCTTTCCTCTCTGGAGTAAAGATGCCAACCTCTCCGGCAATAAATTTTTCTTTACCGGCAATCAAAACGAGCTCATCGCCCTTCTTAAATGAGCCGTCAGTTACTCTGGCATACACAATAACGCCCTGATGATTGGAATATTCAAAGTCAAAAACAAGCGCTCGCGACCCTGATTCAGAACCGTGAACAGGAGCAGGAATACGTTTGATTATCTCTGCGATAAGTTCATCTACTCCTTCGCCTGTCTTTGCCGAAACTTTAAGCACGTCCTTTTCATCGCAACCCAAAAGATCCATCACTTCTTTCAACACAACATCAACTCTTGCGGCTGGCATATCTATCTTATTTAAAACAGGGATAATGACGAGTCCGCTTTTCTCTGCCATCTCAAGAGTGGAAAAAGTCTGAGCTTGCACTCCTTGAGTAGCATCGACAAGAAGTATCGTTCCCTCAACAGCCTTTAGAGCCCTTGATACCTCATAAGAGAAATCTATATGCCCGGGAGTGTCTATCAAATTTAGCTGATAGTTTGTATCCTGCAACTTATAGCTCATCCTCACGGGTTGCATTTTTATAGTGATACCGCGCTCGCGCTCAAGCTCCATCACATCAAGCACCTGCTCTCTCATTTTCCTTTTTTCAACAGCGTTAGTTTTGTCTATCAAACGATCGGCAAGAGTTGATTTGCCATGGTCAATGTGAGCGATAATGCTGAAATTTCTTATATTTTTAGTCTCCATCTACTATATCCTACATCAAAAACAGTTCAATTTCCAGAAAACAAAAAATGTCAATCCGCCGTGGCGGATTGACATTTAAGGTTAGTATTTATCGCAATCTTGATTCAACAGTATTCCAATCTATCACCTTCATAAAGTTCGCGATATAATCTGCCCGCTTTAAACCATAGTCCGTGAGAAAAGCATGTTCAAATACATCCATCACAAGAAGAGGCGTAGCGCCAGACAAGTGTCCAACATCATGTTCGTTTACCCAGACATTAAACAATCTTCCGCTCTCTTTATCATAGTACAAGATTACCCAGCCGATCCCCCTCATCGCGCCCATTGAACGAAAATCTTTCTCCCACATATCATAAGAACCCCACTCTTCTTCAATTTTCTTATAGAGATCTGCATTTTTATTTATTTCTTTGCCCACTTTTGAAATATTACCAAAGTAAAGTTCGTGAAGTCTCATACCGTTAAATTCCCACCCAAATCTTCTGTTTAATTCCGCAAATTCCGGCGAGCCGAATTTATCTTCCTTTTCCATAGCAATAAGAATATCATTCAATTTATTAAAATTGGCCACATATCCTTCGTAAAGAGTAAAATGATTTTTCAAAAGAGTATCACTGAAACCCTCTGTTCCGATAAGTGCTTCAAAATTTTTTGTTTCGTATTTCATAATTAAGTCAAAAATAATTTTAGAAATTTGACTTCTGAAGAATTTCCCTTCCGCCAGCTGGCGGAGACCGTTCTGGAAGAAGTCAATTTCTAAAATTATTTTTATGTTATCGCTTATATCTTCCCCACCAAGTCCATTCCCGGCTTTAGAGTATCCTTGCCCGGTTCCCAACTTGCCGGACACACATTTCCAGAGTGCTCTGCTACAAACTTTGCCGCCTGAAGCTTGCGCAGAAGCTCTCTAGCACTCCTACCGACACTGTTGTCATGAATCTCATAAGCCTTCACTATGCCCTCTGGATTGATAAGGAAACTTCCTCTTAGAGCAAGCCCCTCCTCTTCTATATATGCACCAAACTCCCTAGAGAGATTACCTGTAGGATCAGCCGCCATAGGGTATTTAATCTTTTTAATAGCCGGTGAATTGTCATGCCACGCCTTGTGAACAAAAACCGTATCAGTGCTTACCGAAATAATCTCCGCGCCTTCTTTCTTAAAAAGATCATAACTATTGGCGAGCTCTTCAAGCTCTGTCGGACATACAAAAGTAAAATCCGCAGGATAAAAGACCAGCGCCACCCACTTGCCTTTATAATCCGCTAATCTTACCTTCTTTGTGTCTTCATTTTGATACACTTCAAACTCCATATCAGTTACTTTTTTATTAATTAGATTCTCCATAATTTTGACAGTTAATATTTATAAAGCAGGGCTATTATCTTTAATTATTTTAATTCTTCTTCAACCTCTTTCCTGCCTTCTTCAAGCTCTCTTTCTTGCTCTTTATCAATACCTAAAAGCAATGTTTGAAATTCGCCTACATGTGTCTTCTCTTCTTTTGCCACGTCAAGCAGGACTTTCTTAATATCTTCACTTTGAGTATTGGCGGCAAGCTGTTCATATAAACTAACAGCATCAAGCTCGGCAATTATCGCCACTCTAAGTATCTCTTTATCTATATCCTCTTTTTTAACTTCATCTAAATTTATAGGTATGTTTGATAGCATATTTTTTATTAGTTAACATCTATAATTATCCATTATCTTACTATTTAAATATTTTTACAACTCCTCAGGCTGTGGAGCAATAGGCTTGGTTCGCCAAAATTTATGGCGAAAAGACTTGATGATTTCTTCCAATTCCCTATTTTTAAGAATAAGCAACACGCTGACTCCAGCCACAATACCTATCATCCCTGACAATAATCCTTGAAAAAATATCCCTATAAAAGTATTTATATCAAAAATATTATTAAATACAGAAAGAGATACATAAGCTACTACGCCAATAACAACAGTTGAAGCAACCGATTGGGCACTCACCCTGCGTAAGCCGGATAACCTGCCAAAATCTTTTTCAAAAATTCTCCATAATATAATACCGTTTAAAAGCACTCCGAATGAATAAGCAATCGGCAAAGCTATCACTGTTGAACCATCAACGCCATTGATCCTTAAAAGGTCTTCAAAGAAAATACGAATGAAAGGAAAAGAATTAAATAACCTTATAAAGAGAAAAGCTGAAATAATTATAATAACTGAGGAAACAATATTGATAATTATCGGCTTCTTCGTTTCGCCTGAAGCATAATAACCGCGAACAAATAAAAGTACTAGACTCTGAGAGACAAGCGAAAAAATAAATACAGCTAAAGCCGCTGCCACAAGCCTCGTGTCAGCCCAGTCAAAAGCGCCTGTCCCCAATATTACCCTGACAATCTGAGCCCTAAGCACGATGAAAAGCCCTGCCAAAGGCACAGACCAAAAGATGATATGTCTTCCGGCTATCAATATGTGATTCAAAAATTCTTCTCTTCTGTTCTCTGTAAAAAAGCGCGCTAAAGTCGGAAAAGCGGCTACTGAATAACTCGCCCCTATCACAGCAAGAGATACAGACTGAAGATTGAAAGCAAAAGTAAAAACAGTAATACTGCCGATACTTATCTTAGAAGCCAAAGCCACGAATATGGTAATCACAAACTGAGTAACCGAGAGACCGAAAGCACGCGGAAGAGAGAGCAGAAAAACTTTCTTTATGTCAGAAAGGTTTCTTACTATCTCAAACCTCGGCAAGAAACCAAGTTTATATACGACAGGAATCTGAATTGCAAAATGGAGAAAAGCGCCAAATAATACCCCCGTGGCGAGTCCGTTTAACCCAAAAACAGGATACAAGAAAATAATCCCAAATATTATCCCCAAATTATAAAATATCGGCGCAAGAGCATAAATAAAAAATTTATTGAAAGATTGAGTAATACTTGAGAGTATTCCCGAAAGCCCCAAAAAAACAGGAGAAAGAAGAAGGATCCTCGTCAGGGCGATAATTTCTTTCGCTTCATTTTCGCCAAAACCAGGGGCGATAAATTTCACCAGATAAGGAACAAAAAAGAATAAAATTACTGCCAAAGAAAGTATTAGTATCATAAAAATACTAAAAACTGAATTTATAAACCGAGAAGCTTCCTCTTTTCTTTCATTTTTTGTTTTCTTCTCATCAGAAAGTTTACCTAAAAAGACCGGTATCAATACAGAAACTGAGACAATTAAAGAGACGGCAAAAACATATACCAAATCCGGAATCCTAAAAGATGCATAATATATATCAAGCTCTAACCCTGCGCCAAACTTACCGGCAAGAAGCCTGTCGCGAAACAGCGCCAAAATCTGAGAACCCAAAGCGGATAATGCCAGAAGAAGCGCCGCTTCATGTAAGCCGTCAAAACCCTTATACACAAAATCCAATATTCTTTTTACCATTTTAACAAAAACACTTCAAAAACCGATTAAAGTATTATACGATATAATATATGAAAAGACGCATGGGGATAAAGTATCTTACAATCAAAGAGGCCTCGCTTCTTTTAGGAGTATCTCCACAGACTTTAAGAATATGGGACGAAATCGGAAAATTCGAAGCAAAAAGAGACTCAAAAAATAATTATCGCATTTATAGAATCCCTGAAATAGAATCCTTTATAAAGAAAAATAATTTCAAAATATCAACAAACAAAAGACTCATTATTGATGAATAAATGAAAAATCCACCCGTTAAGATGGATTTTTCATTTATTCATGTTTACGTCTATAAGCCGAATTCTGTACTGAATTTACCCGAGAGTAAAAACAGCGATAATCATTTATCTGTTCCGCCAGTTGCCAAGCGGAATCAAGCGGCACTCTGCCAACGCTACGCATTGGAAGCACGAAATCATAAATCCGAAGCACGAAACAATTTTGAATTTTAGTATTTGTTTCGAATTTCGATATTCGAGTTTCGGATTTCCAATGCGAAGCGCTGGCAACACGGCCTTGCACCAAACAGGGTTTACCACTTATAATCGTTGCCGATTATAACACTGAGGTAGCATCCGCTAACCGGCGGAACACCTTCAGTCTTTTCACCTTTTGTCCGCCGAGGCGGACTAGTATTGTCTCTGTGGCACCACCGACCTTACTGGTCGAGTGTCCTCGATTTTGATAAATCAAAATCGGGATTTCCCTACCCCAACATCACTGCTGGAGCGGAGGGTATTACCCTCTGCTTACTTCTCTCAATCCGTCCGCCAGCTGGCGGAGCGGATTGGAGGGTGTTCGGACTTTCCTCCCTGTTTTTTAAAAACAGAGCGATTACCCAACGTAAACTATATTAAATTATACCACTATATTAGCAAATATGCAACCCCGTCGCTCGCGCCTGCCTGCCGGTAGGCAGGAGCGACGGGGTAAGTCCTATATCTCGCAAGTACCTGCGGCGCATGCAAGCTCTTTTTTTACTTCAGTGTTATCCTGCGCCTCATGCAACACGATTCTTGAAAAATCAATCTTCCCTAGCTTATTTACCATCTCTTCATATCTTTCTTTACTAATAGCTTCATAAGGAGCGAGTAAGTAGACATGATCTTCCCTCGGCAGGAACGATAAACCACCTACAAGATCCCAATTCTCATAAAGCCAGTTAGAGACTCCAAGCCATTCATTCTCCCCCACAGAGATAGTCACTGAAGGATTATGCTCTGTATAATAATTCTTCACCATCTTCCAGTGTTCCAATTGCTCTATCGCATTCATATCATCTTTAAAAATAGACCCTGATGGCGCCTTAACAGGAAACTCTAAAACGAAAGTATGAGCTTCGTCCATATTCTGGCCGACTTCCGGCTTATATGGGAACTTCTGATCTTTCATCATTTTAAATAAAGGATCTGTAGCTGAAATCCTTACACGCCTTATATAATACTTTGCGTGCCTTGGATGCATTCCTGATGAAGAATCCACAAGCTGAGAAAGTGTGCCTGACGGTTTAATGCAAGTAATGGAAGTGGATTGATTCACGCCAAACTTTTTGGCATATATTTTATTTAATCTGACCGCTTCATTTTTAAGCTTTTCTAACACTTTTCCGTCACGGACAGCCGGGCAATCCCACTGGCCGGTAATAGAAATGCCAAGCAACCGTTCTTTCTCGCAATTTTCTTTCCATTCTTTAGAAAGATATTTAAAATTTGTGAGAGTAGACTGATAAGTCCCTAAAATAACCGCGATCTTCATCTTCTTTAAAAGACTTTTCTCATCATCTATGGCGCGCGCCACTATTTCAGAAAGGTTGCAAAATTGCCTTGGTTGAAGAATTATCTCTCCGCAAGGATTAACCCCCAAGTCATTAATATGTCCTCCTAAAACCTTAATACGTCTTTCCGGAATAGTTTTTAATAACCCCCCTCTATTGAATATGCCCCTTTCGCCGGAACGACTCTTCATAAGAGCCACCCATTCATCCATAAACTCTTCATTGCTTGGCTTTTCTAAATAAACAGCGGAATTATTCGCAAGCATTCTATGTGGTTCTGCCAGATAAAACTGTCCTTTCTTTGCGTCTCGCATTTCCACATCATCAAGGTCTGAGAGTGATATCAAGGCGCTTCTTCTCACTCCGCCCGAAACAACCACTTCGCCTATTTTGCATACAATATCATGCACATCTATATTTAAGAGCCTCCTGCCCTGTTTCTTCAATATCTTCTCGCGGGTAAACTCAAGCACCTGTCTTAATGGATCAGGACCGGATGATCTTCCTCCAAAAGTCTTAAGCCTTGCTCCGGCTGGCCGCAACTTTGAATAATCAAACTCAACATCATTCCCATCAAACCAAGTTTTCATCCCATGAACAATAGCATCAGCCCAGCCTTCTTTACTATCAGCAATAACATATACCGGAAGTTTCTTACCGCTTTGTTCTTTTATCTGCGGTAATGCTTGAACATTCCTGCTCTCAACAGAAAAACCAAGACCTGTTCCACACATTAAAATATACATAATCTCTCCGAAGTCCTGCAATCTTGAAGGAGCGATAAATGAACAGTTGTAAGCGCAAACGTTCGTCTCACGCGCCGGCTTGCCGGCAAATTGAAACAGCCTCATAGATGGCATCGCATCTTGCCTTAATATCGCTTCTCTCACTTCTTTATATTCAACATCGCTAAGTTTGCCTTTTAAATTCTCTTTCATAAAATCAATATAGCGGTCAACAGTTTCAATCCACGTCTCTCTTCTTCCTTCACTTTCAACCCATCTGGCATAAGTTCTATAGAAAATAAATTCCGCCAATTGATTTTTAAAATATTTACTGCTTTCTTCCGTAAGCTTCTTCACATTTTCAGGAACCTGCGATTCTTGCGCGCGCACTTGCGCCCTCCTGTCGCGATAAATAATATAAGCCTTGGCAGTATCGGCAAAATCTTCCCAGATAAGCTCCCTTTCCACAGTATCTTGGACTTCCTCCACAGTAGGGATGAAATACTTATTCTTAATATTGGTTTTATATAGATAAAGAACTACCTTTTCAGCTATTCTATGAGCGTCAAACTCTCCTCCCTCACCGGTAGATTTCATCGCTTTGCCCACGGCACTTGAAATCCTGTTAATATCAAAAGGGACAATCTTCCCGTCGCGTTTCTTTATGCTTTTTATAAGTTTGGAAACGTTTTTTGTGGCCTCAACTCCTTTAACCATATTTTTTAGTGCTTCCCCTTATTTTTCATCTCTAATTAAAAATTAAAAAAGAAAAATAAGGGGAGAATTAATATTTATAATTTGTATTGGCATTATAACAAAACATTGCGAGCCAAAGGAAGTGGAGAACGCTAAAAAAGCAACTTAAAAAACAAAAAAATAAACTTGTCCACTGGCTCTTTAAAAATCAGTGGAAAAACCCTTTCATTTTACTGTCTTAAAGTGCTATAATTTAATCAATGTTAAATACACCGGAACAATCAAAACAATTTAGATCGCCCGAAGAAGAGATTGAGTCATTAAAAAAGCGGATTGAAGAGCTAAAAACAGTCTCTCCCGAAGGAAACAAAGAGGCTGTTATTGAAGCGGTAAAAGAACACACAAAAAAAGCGCCTAAAGAGACGCTTCATGAAGAATATAAGTATGTTCCAAATACCGAAGAGCTGGGAAAACATAATGCATCAATTTTTGATTTGCCGGCCGAAGAGCATGACCGGCAAATAATTGAATTATTAAATCTTGCTAAAGAAAAAGGCATCATCAATGCCGTTAATCTAATATCAAAAACAGGCAATGCTCATTTATTAGATGATTTTGAAAGAGCGCTTGCCAGAAAAATATCAGAAAATGCCAATTAATCATAAATGATAAAAAATTTACCATTTAATTCATCTTCCATTCCATACGACATTGTGCTTATTGCCTTAATATTGGGAATACTTTTAGTATTAATATATTGGTTGATTTTATTCTTTCTTCATCGTTCAAGTTTCAAGCACCGCCTGATATGGTCTCTGAATATGGCTCTGGTGGAGATCACACTCCCCCACCAAGAAGCAGAAAAAGACCAGACAAAAACATTCAAAGACATCATCTCCGTAATGGAGGAATTCTATTCAGGCATGATTGCGATAAAAGATATGAAAGGATCATGGTTTGAAGATAACCCGTATTTTGTTTTAGAGATCGGACTACCAGCAAACGGGACAGAAGTTTCATTCTTCTCCGCCGTGCCAAGAGCCAAAATACAAATTTTTGAAAAACACCTTCACGCGCTTTTTCCAAGCGCGAAATTAAGAGAGGTTAAAGATGATTATAATATATTCAGATATGAAGGAGAAAATGCCGGCGCGATCGGTTCTCTTTCAACTTATGATGTTCTGCCGATAAAAACATATGATAAGTTTAATGCCGATCCGCTCTCTACAATCATCAACACTTTTTCAAAATTGAAAAAAGAAGGAGAAGGAGCCGCGCTTCAACTCGTAGTTTCACCCGCGCCAAACACTTTTCTTCTTAAAAAAGTAAAATCAACTCTTGATAAAGTCAGAAAAGGAGAAACTCTAAGCAAAGCTATGTCTAAAGAAGGGTGGCTTGACGCCGTCTTCAGCCTTATTGATGAAATAATTTTAGGGAATACTCCTAAGAAAAAAGACGAGAATAAAGACCCGATAACCGCAGACGAAGAAATAAAAAAACTCCTTGAAGAGAAAGCGTCACGCCATATATTATCATCAAATATACGCCTCATCGCCTCTTCGCGCGACAAAGGCAAAGCCGAATCAATTTTAAATGAAATAGAAAGCGCGTTTCTGCAATTTAGCGCTCCTCACGGAAATAGTCTAAAATTCAAGAGATTAAAAGGTAAAGCCTTAAGAAACTTATTTTTGGAATTCTCTTTTCGTCTTTTTAATAAAAAAATGATTATCCCTTTAAATACGGCTGAGTTAACCAGCATTTTCCATTTCCCAGTCGGGATAACTTCTTCTCCGCACTTAAAGCAAGCCAGGCTAAACGAAGCGCCTGCGCCTCAAAATATGCCGGAAGATGGAGTTGTGGTTGGTGAGAACAATTTCCACGGGGACAAAAACCTTGTCTATATTGGGGAAGATGACAGACGGAGGCATTTATACATTATAGGACAAACTGGCACCGGAAAGACAAGTCTAATGAAAAATATGATTGCGCAAGATATTAAAGAAGGAAGAGGCGTCTGTTATATAGACCCGCATGGCTCAGATATAGAAGATATTTTAAGTATAATACCGAAAGAAAGAATTGAAGATGTAATCTACTTTGACCCGGCAAATACTGCGATGCCGATGGGTCTCAACATGCTTGAGTATGACCCTCTCTATCCGGACCAGAAAACTTTCGTGGTAAACGAACTATTGGGGATATTCAATAAGCTGTTTGATATGAAAGTCGCCGGAGGACCGATGTTTGAACAATACTTCAGGAACGCGACAATGCTTGCAATAGACGACCCCAAGTCAACGGCAACTCTTATTGATATATCCAGAGTCTTATCAGACAAAGATTTCCGTGACAGAAAAATCGCCGCCTGCCTTAACCCTGTGGTAAAATCATTTTGGCGCGATGTGGCGGAGAAAGCCGGCGGTGAAGCCTCTCTTTCAAATATTGTTCCTTATATCACAAGCAAGTTTGACACATTCATATCAAACGATGTTATGAGGCCGATATTAGTCCAGAAAAATTCTTCTTTCAACTTCAGAAGAATAATGGACGACCAAAAAATACTCCTCATTAACCTATCCAAAGGACGGCTTGGCGATCTAAATTCAAATCTTCTAGGGCTTATAATTGTCGGCAAAATCTTGATGGCTTCCCTCTCTCGAGTAAATATGCCGGAGAGAGAACGTAAGGACTTCTACCTATACATAGACGAATTCCAAAATGTCACTACAGATTCAATATCAACCATATTGTCAGAGGCCAGAAAATATCATCTTGACCTTATCGTCGCCAACCAATTCATAGGACAGATTGAGGAAAATATCAGGAAAGCGATATTCGGCAATGTCGGCTCTATCGCCTCTTTCCGAGTGGGTGCCGAAGACGCGGAATTCCTCAAAACGCAATTTGAGCCGACTTTCTCTGCACGCGATCTTATAAACATTGATAATTACAATGCGTATGTAAAACTGCTTGTAAACGGACAACCAGCCAAGCCATTCAACTTAAAAACATTTGCATTTAAGAATGGAGATTATCAATTGCCGGAAAAAATAAAAGAATTCTCAAGTCTTAAATATGGCAGGCCGAGAAATCTTATAGAGATGGAGATAAATGAAAATTATAAATAATTATAATATAATCTATCAACCATTATTAGTTATCCTATATTTATCAGTACGGAGAAGGCCCGTTAAAATAATCAAGAAAGCGACTAATGTTAATATATGAAAATACCACCACACGATATTCCATTCTTCATAAAAGAAAGGAATGATTCCGATATTTATCAAGATAGAAAAACTTACAATAAGGCATAAAATCAGGTTAGTTATGGCATCCTTGTACCTTACCAATAATATAAGGGCGCTTATTAAGAACGAGATTGCCGTCAGACCGGTGATTATATCAAGTTTGGAACCTATATATTCAGCTATAGGCGGTGTCCCTAATATAAAAATAGGATAAGCGACAGTCGCGGCAATAAAACCTGCAATAATTTTTGATCTTTTATTATAGATATCTTCTCTCCATTTAGATAGAGATAAGCCTAACCCTAAAAACAGAATGGAGCCAAGAAACAATCCGGTATGCTCAAATATATCAAAGAGCATCTCATCAAAAAATAAAAAACCTGGCACAAAAACTCCGTGAGCGAGGAAAATGAAGCCGAATATATAAAAAGCTAGCGCTAAAAACAATTCATAAACGTTTTTAGAATATGAATAAGAAACATAAGCGCGATATGCCGCAAAAAATGAGACGAGGCATACAGCAATCATCACCGCGCCATGCAATAAATGATTATGAACAAATAAATCCGGAGTAGCTACTCTTTTCAAAATATAAATAAATGCCCCGAAAGATACCAAGAAAGATACGGTGGAAAGAATTATAGCTTTTTTCATTATATTTCTATAATAACTTTTTTAAATCCAAAAATAAATATAATTATGTGTATAACTAAAGAGCCGAATCTCTAATGCGAACAACCGCAAGTATTAGGCGGGGTGATCTCTTTTATCTTATTAAAAATCGCCTTTCTCTCCTCCTCTTTAATTGACTGGTCAATCCAAGGGTAAAGCAAATTCTCTTCCTTGTCATTATGGCTTCTTAAGATACTATCTAAAATGCTCTCCATTTCTCCTGTATTGAAATTGCCTGCTTTTATCTCCTCCCTTATCCGGTCAAGCAAATCTTTAATCTCAATATGCTCCGCCCTCATCACAGAAGTAGGGCCGTTATCCTTCATCCCCGTCTTCTCTTCAAAGATCGGGAAAAGTATCTCCTCCTCCCACCCTATATGGACGAAAAGCTCTCTTCTGAAAGGACAGAAGTTCTGCTTCGCTTCTTGCGGGCTCTCGTTCTTAAGCTCACGGAACTTTTCAAAAAGCCCGTCTAGCCTCTTATGATCACTCTGCATAAATTGTGTTATCGTTTGCATGGTGGTTATTATTTCTTTGTTAAAATTAGAATAGCCTGATCCATTTTTTCACCATCTTGATCTTTCTCGTCAATAAGCCCTTTCCAATCTCCCAAATAAATATTAAAACCGAAAGTATCAGCCAACTCTCTAAACTTATCGGCAGAGTGAAAGTATTTCACAGTCTCAGCTCCTTCAAGATAACCGGCGTTAGGGTCGCCGGACACTTTAAAAAATTTAACCGTAAAGTTATCTCCATCTTTCAACACGCGCACTTCATCATCCGGAAATGGTTCTCCATTGTACAGAAACCGCGCATTAGTAGAATAACTTTTTAGCTCTGGACTCGTGCTTCCGATAGTAGATACTAATTTACCGCCTGGCTTTAATTTACTGGAAAGTAATTTAAACAAGCCTTCTATATTTTCTATATGATCAATAGTGTATTTCATTATGGCAATATCCAGCTTTCCATCTTCTAAACCGCGTATATATTCTAAAATATCACTTTTGATAAAACTTATTACTTCTTCTCGTCCTTTATACTTATCGTCCCCTATGTACCTCTTCGCCAGATCCAGCATATAAGGAGAGACATCTACCCAGTCTATGTGCCCTCTTGGCTCTGTGAGCAGTTTACTGAAAAAATCATGATATCTGTCAGGGTGAGCTCCTCCACCCAACTCGGCCGCATAAACAGGATTATTAAAATCTTTGGTTTCTTTCATTAAAACCCTATCGGCAATACGAGCAACCCTAAAATTCTTATCATTTTGCTCAAGTTCTGCAAATTTTAGAGCAACTTCCGGAGAGAAGTACATCTCTAATTCTTTTTGTTGTTTCTCTTGTTGTGGCATTTCATTATTATTCATAACA